>CALZIG010000293.1 GCA_945787585.1 uncultured Gammaproteobacteria bacterium
ATCAAGCCACAGGTAGATCACATCATCCTGCCGAACGGCAACCGCATCATCATGCTGGCCGAAGGACGTTTAGTAAATCTCGGTTGTGGCACCGGCCATCCAAGCTTCGTGATGTCCAACTACTTCACCAACCTGGTACTGGCACAGATCGAATTTTTCGTCCGCCGTGAACAGTATGAAATCAACGTTCACATCCTGCCAAAGCATCTCGATGAAGAAGTGGCCCGCCTGCACCTGGAGAAGATCGGCGTCATGCTGACCACCCTGAGCAAGGAACAGGCAGACTATATCGGCGTTCCCGTGGAAGGCCCTTACAAGCCAAATCACTACCGGTATTAATTAGCACAGGCTTAATCTATGTAGGGTGGGTTAGGCATTTTTTGCCGTAACCCACCTAGCGTGCGAAGCACACAATCTGTTTTTTAATGTGTGCCTACCGGCACGGCTTGGTGGGTTACGGAATAAACAACATTCCTAACCCACCCTACATCTATACTGAGGTACAACGATGAACACGCAAAAGAAATTCCCTAAAAGCTTCAGCTGCGAGTTCTTCCCACCCAAGACCGAAAAGGGTGCAGAGAACCTGCGCGCAACGTTATCGGAACTGGCGAAACTCAATCCGGCCTATTTTTCCGTCACCTTCGGTGCCGGTGGCAGCACTCAGGAAGGAACCTTTGATACCGTCAAAGCCATTCAGGAAAAGGGCTATGCAGCAGCACCGCATCTTTCATGCATCGGTTCAACACGGGAAGGCATTCGCACACTGCTCGATGGCTATATCGCGATCGGGGTAACGCGTATTGTCGCACTACGCGGTGACATGCCCTCTGGCATGGGCGGTAGTGCAGGTGAGTTTCGTTACGCCAACGAACTGGTCGAATTTATCCGCAACGAAACCGGCAATCACTTTCACATCGAAGTCGCAGCCTATCCCGAGTTCCACCCACAGGCACCCAGTGCGCAAGTGGACATGAATAACTTTGCCCGCAAAGTTAACGCCGGTGCTAACGCCGCCATCACACAGTACTTCTACAATGCAGACGGCTACTTTCGCTTTGTCGATGATTGCGAAAAACTCGGCATCGATATCCCGATCATTCCCGGTATCATGCCCATCACCAACTCCAGTAATCTCAAGCGTTTTTCTGACATGTGCGGGGCCGAGATCCCACGCTGGATGGCAAAACGACTCGATGGTTTCGGCGATGACAAGGCATCCATCAACGCCTTTGGTGAAGCCGTCGTCACCGAGATGTGCCAGAAACTACTCGACAGTGGCGCACCGGGTTTTCACTTCTATACGATGAATCAGGCTGGACCCACGTGTACGTTATGGCATAATCTCGGCATCGATTGCTAATAACAATAATAGTCGCTGTACTATTCAAACGCCCTCGGGCCGAACCACCTCAGTTTTGACCATATGAGGTGGTTTTTTTATGCCTCGAAATCACCACCACAGCACGCCAGCCATTTCGATAGTTTGTGATGTTAAAAAAATCTTGCCCTGAAAAATACCGTGGTGTATAAAGCTCAAAAAAATTACTCAAGACTAGCCACTATTTAACGATAAACAGACAGATGTTTTTTTACTGAGGAGTCTAAAGCATTGATGAAAAGTAATACTTTCTGGTATGGCTACCTCGAAGCGGGGGAGAAAGGGTCTCTGGTCGTTCGCCCCCCTAACCTAGACACAGGCAAACCTGACACCTTCTATCTGTACAATCAAAAAAGAGATGCGATCCTGGAATACAAGTCAAGCTTCGTCGAACCCAAACTGCGCGAACTCAACGATAAAGAGCTAAAGCAGATTCCCTCGCTTGAAAAAGCGTATAAGAAATCCCTTTCACAATTTCAGCCACGTACCAACCCAGCACTCAGTGAAGTCGCTCCAGCTAAAACAAGTACAAACAACGCAAGCACCAGCGATGATGATATGAACATTGATGAAACCGATGATGACTTTGTGCTGGATGAGGTGGAGGATGGGCTTTAAGCATCCCGTTTTTCTAATGACCTCAGCCATTCTGTATTGATATTACTTCGTTAGAAGGCTCTGGATTCCGGCCTTCGCCGATGTATGGACTCCACCTACCTATCAGGTAGGCTTAATGTTCAACCAAAAACAAGTGGAGTCCATACATCGGAGCAGACCGGAATCCAGTAATATGTCTACGCAAGCGATTACTCACCAGAGCCCCACTGCATTTCACTCGAAGTAACGAAATTTTAAAAATTTATATTTTGATCAACCCAATCACTCCATGACAATCCTGCGTAAACTCAGCTGGTTTTTCCGCCTTTACTGGAAACGTTATGCCATCGCCTTTACGGCGTTGCTGGCGATCTCATGTCTGTCGATGGCGCCACCATGGATCACCGGGCAGCTGGTCGATGACGTGGCGAATGAAACGCTGACCTATGAGCGGCTGATCAAAGCGGTCGGCCTGCTGGTCGGCATCGCCTTTGTGATCTACGGGCTACGCGTGTTGTGGCGTCGCCAGCTCTACGGTGCGTCATTCAAACTGGCGGCGTTGATGCGCGGCCGTATCTATGATCATCTGACGTTGATGTCGCCCAGTTTTTTTCAACGCCACCACACCGGCGACCTGATGGCACGCGCCACCAATGATGTAACAGCGGTCGAAATGACGGCGGGTGAAGCGATCCTGGCGCTGTTTGATGGGGTGATGACCGGCGTGATCGTGTTGATATTGATGGTGGTGATGGTGAGCTGGAAGTTGACGCTGCTGGCGCTGCTGCCGTGGCCCATCATGGGTTACTTCATGTGGCGCTTCGGCTACCAGATGCACGACACCTTCAGTGAGGCGCAGCGCCAGTTCAGCCTGCTCAATGACCGCACGCAGGAGAACATTACCGGCATCCGGCTGATCAAGGCCTTTGGTCAGCAGCCGCAGATGGAACGCGCCTATAGTGATGTGACCCGCGATGTGAGTGCCGCTAACCTTGCGGTGGCGAAGGTCGAGGCGAAGTATGACCCGGTGATCTTCCTCACCGTCGGCACATCATTTCTGCTCGCCGTTGGCGGTGGCGCTTACTGGATTCATGCGGATGAGCTTACGATTGGTGAGCTGACCACCTTTACCATGTACCTCACTTTTCTGATCTGGCCGATGTTCGCCTACGGCTGGACGTTGAATTTGATAGAGCGCGGTTCGGCAGCGCACCAACGCATCGATGAGCTATTACATACAGCACCGGAGATTCGTGACGATGGTACGCGCGATGTGATCAAAAGCACGCATATCGATGCGCAGATCAAACGCTTTGCTTACGATGATCGCAATGAGGCACTGCACGATATCGCTTTTCAGATTACACCCGGCAGCACCTTTGGCATTGTCGGCCACACCGGCAGCGGCAAGAGCACGCTCATTCAGTTGCTACTACGCATGCATGAAAGCAGTGAAGCGACGATCAGCCTCGACCAGCACGATATCAAGGCATATCGGCTCGAAACCCTGCGCGCACAATTTGGACTGGTGCCGCAGGACCCCTTTCTATTTTCGGTGACGATTGCAGAGAATATTGCGCTCGGCTGTCCGGAGGCATCACTCGAAGCTATTCGTGCCGCCGCACAACTGGCCTGCATCGATGATGACATTCAGCACTTTCCCGAACAGTACAACACCCTCGTCGGCGAGCGCGGCATTACATTGTCGGGTGGGCAGAAACAGCGCATCGCGATTGCACGTGCGCTATTAATCGATCCACCGATACTGGTGCTGGATGATGCCCTCTCGGCCGTCGATGTAAATACTGAACGACAGATTCTCGACCACATAAAAAAAGCCCGGCATGGCCGCAGCAATATCATCGTCTGCCATCGCCTCTCGGCAGTGATCGCGGCCGATGAGATCATCGTGTTGCGTCACGGTACTATTGAAGCACGCGGACGACACACGCAACTACTGCAGCAGGACGGTTGGTACGCGCAGATGTTCCGTTATCAACAGATCGAAGCGGCGGTGCAGCATGGCCACTAATACCCCTCGCGCTGGCCCATTCAAACGGCTGATCAGTTACGCGCTACGCGACCGCAAGTTGTTACGTCAGGCGTTGATACTGCTGGTGATCGCCACCGCCGCCGATGTCGCCGGTCCGCTGCTAATCAAGGTATTTCTCGACGACTATGTGATACCCGGCAACTGGCAGCTCGATTCAATCATCTGGCTCGGCATCGCCTACATATTTTTTATGCTGGTCGCGGCAGGGGCCAACTACCTACAGGCGGTGCGGCTCAACATCATCGCGCAGGAATCGGTGCAGACCCTACGCGAACAGGTGTTTGCCAAGGTGATGCGCCTGCCACTAAGCCATTTTGATCACACCCCGACCGGCAGCATGATTTCGCGGATCACTAACGATACTGAGTCGATCAAGGAGCTCTATGTCAACGTGGTCGGATCATTTATCCAGAACATGATGCGCATCCTCGGTGTGGTTATCGCGATGGCGATCCTCGACTGGCAGTTAATGATCATCTGCCTGCTGTTCGTGCCGATCGTCGCGGCGCTGATGTGGCTCTATCAACGCATCAGTGCGCCGCTGTTTCACCGCGCACGCGGTCTGCTTAGCGATATCAACGCCAGACTGCATGAGTCGATTCAGGGCATGAAGGTAGTACAGCTCAGCGGGCAACAGCCACGCTTTCGCCGCGACTTCACCGCCCTTGCTGAATCGCACTATCAGGCACGACGCCGTAATGTACAGCTCGATGCGTGGCTCTTGCGGCCATTGGTCGACCTGTTGCAGCTATTGATCCTTGGCGGACTCCTTTTCACCTTCGGTTATCAGTCACTCGATAACCCGGTTGAGATCGGTGTGATCTACGCCTTTGTCGCTTACCTTGGGCGTTTTGCAGAACCACTGATCGAGATCACGCAACGCCTCACCCTCTACCAGCAGGCGATCGTTGCGGGTGAGCGTGTCTTTGAGTTACTCGATACTGAAATAAAGACAGAACCTCGTGACAGCGATGCAGAGATCACACACGGCAAGGTTGAGTTCAACCATGTTCACTTCAGTTATGACGGCACACAGCCGGTGATCAATGATCTCTCACTGGTAATCCCCGCAGGAAAATTTCACGCCATCATCGGTCACACCGGCAGCGGCAAGAGTACGTTGACACAACTGCTGCTGCGTTTTTATCAGCCGCAACAGGGGACGGTTCAGATTGACGGTCATCCGTTGGATACCTTCAGCGAAGCAACGCTACGCCGTGCAGTCTGCATCGTACAACAGGACCCATTCATCTTTAACAGCAGTGTGCGCGACAACATCACTCTGGGAATGTCAGTCGATGACAATACGATTATCGATGCAGCCCAACAGGCGGGGCTTCACTCGCATGTTGAACGCATGCCGCAAGGTTACGACACAATGCTCGATGAACGCGGCAGCAATTTATCGACCGGACAACGGCAGCTACTGGCACTGGCGCGCGCACTGCTACACCAACCACAGGTTCTAATCCTTGACGAGGCCACCGCTAACATCGATAGCCACACCGAGGCAGCGATCCAGCAGGCACTACAAAAACTACACGGCAGGGTCACACTGCTGGTGATCGCACATCGTCTCTCCACCATCGAGAGAGCCGATGAGATCGTCGTGCTTCATCAAGGTGAAATAGCACAACGCGGCAGCCATACCGCGCTGTTAAATACCGACGGTATCTACCAGCATCTCTATCAGATGCAGGCGATGGGACTGGAGGACGAATAGGTTCGCAGCAGCCCGTATCACGTGCTGCAAAGCAAGTGCCGAGCATTTTGTGTTAAAGTTGAACCATCGTTAATAATCAGGATTAACCCGCCATGAGCGACGGCACCTTCTACTGGTACGACTACGAATCCTTTGGCCTTAATCCAATGTTCGACCGCCTCGCACAGTTTGGTGGTGTGCGTACCGATATGGATCTCAACATCATCGACGAACCGTTGATGATCTACTGCAAACCCGCCAACGATTTTCTACCCAATCCAACATCGTGTCTTATCACTGGTATCACACCCCAAAAGGCGCTCGCAGAAGGATTACCCGAAGCCGAGTTCATTCGCCGTATCAACGACGAGTTTACGCAACCCAACACCTGCGTGCTGGGCTATAACAGTCTGCGCTTCGATGATGAGTTCACTCGTTACAGCCTCTAT
The DNA here is from genome assembly GCA_945787585.1 of uncultured Gammaproteobacteria bacterium. Taxonomy (GTDB): domain Bacteria; phylum Pseudomonadota; class Gammaproteobacteria; order SZUA-140; family SZUA-140; genus SZUA-76. The sequence continues at coordinate 6,183 of CALZIG010000293.1, forward strand.
CGTAACCTACTCGACCCTTACGCACGTGAGTGGAAGAACGGTTGCTCACGCTGGGATCTGCTCGACGTTGTCCGCATGACGCGCGCCCTTCGCCCCGAAGGGATCGAGTGGCCCACCAACGATGAGGGGCGACCTAGTGTGCGCCTTGAGGATCTGACCGTTGCCAACGGCATCAGTCATGAGTCGGCGCATGACGCGCTCTCCGATGTCTATGCGACCATCGCGGTTGCCAAACTCATCAAGGAAGCACAGCCAAAACTCTACCAATACGCACTGGAAAATCGCAACAAGAACAAGATCCTCAAACTGCTCAATGTGCGTGAACAGAAACCGGTACTGCATGTCTCGGGTATGTACCCGATGGAACAGGGTAACCTTGCCGTAGTAGTGCCTGTTGCCGTACACCCGACCAATAAAAATGGCGTGATTGTGTTTGACCTTAGCTGTGACCCGACTCCGCTCTATAAACTCAGTAAAGAGGATATTCACCAACGGATATTTACTCCGACTGCAGAGCTACCAGAAGGTATTGAACGACTTCCCCTGAAAACGGTGCATGCCAACAAGTGCCCCATCATTGCACCACTCGCCACACTGACCGGTCATGCGGCCAAAAAATATAAGGTCGATCTCAACCGCTGCCGTGCTAATCTTGACATCATCAAGGCCAATCCACCGCTGATGAAAAAATTACAGACCGTTTTCTCCGGCGCACAGTTTGAGAAACGCACCGACCCCGACCAGATACTCTATGGCGGCCCTTTCTTCAGCAATGATGACCGCGCACGTATGGACAAGATACAGCAGCTCTCCGCTGATGAACTCAAAAGCCACGCCCCCAGTTTTGATGATTCACGGCTCGACGAGATGCTATTCCGTTTTCGCGCCCGCAACTACCCGGAATCACTGACGAGCGATGAACAGACCCGCTGGTAAGAGTTCCGCAACGTCCGTCTGAACCGACCTGAAAAAGGCAAGCTGACCACCGATGAATTTTTTGCGGAACTGCAACGGCTACGCGATGAGCCGGAACGCAGTGGCAATGACTGGGCAATACTTGATGAAGTCGAGCAATACGGAAAATCTATCACGGCATAATCAGAGGCTTTCTGAATGAGTAGCGCCGGATGAAAACGATCCTCTGCCTCCACGGCTATGCGATGAATAGTGAATGGTTACAGTCATGGCTTGACCCGATCCAGCAACGGCTGGGCAAGGATTACCAACTACTCTATCCGCAAGGCCCAATCGAATGCCCTGCCGAAGAGGTGCGTGCGATGACGGCACGCTTTAACATGACACTGCCCGAAGAGCGAATAGGTAAAGGCAAAAACTGGTGCTGGTACCGCGCCGATGAAGCGAAGCCGCCGACCTATCATCAAATCGAAACGACACTCGATTTTCTCGCAGACTATTTTTCAACGCATGGCCCCATTGAAGGGGTCATCGGCTGGAGTCAGGGCGCGGTAATGACGGCGATACTCGCTGCACTCAGACAAAACGAACCCGAAAGCAATTTCAGCTTTAACTGGGCGATGCTTTGTGGTGGCTTTCTACCCGGTGACCCTCGCTATCGCCCACAGTTTGCGCAACCACTGACGCTACCAACGTTGCATGTAACGGGTACACAGGAGTCAGACTTTATGCAACAGCAGGCCACTAAAATGTGCGCGGCCTTTGTCGATGCTGAACGACTCGACACCCCTTGCGGTCATATCATGCCGGTTAAATACCCTGACTATATGAACAAGATCGCAGACTGGATCATCAAAAGATGATCAGCAATCCTGACTAATGAAAGGCTTCCGTTATAGCTGGTGCCTGCTCATAGTCACGTTGATAACGCTGCTATTTAGTCAACTCCTTCAGCCTGTCATCGCAAGCCAACAGTCCTCTTCATCAAACAATCACTGGAATACGCCATTTCAGGTCAGAGACTACACCTTCCCCAGTTTTCTGCTGCTAGGCTTCTCACCAACGCCGGCCAAACCGCTTGAACACGGACATCATCACATTAATTTTAGCTACAGTGTCGTGAATGACTTTCAGGTGAGCGCAACCGTCGAACAATATCTAAAAGAGCGCCACGGTGGTAAACGTCGTCCACTTGATAGCGCCGACATCGACTTCATTCGTAACTTACCGCAGGGTGAGGGCTACTACATTGATGGCGAATTCACTATGCTTGAGCTCAACTACAATTTCGGCCTCGGAGACAACCTCGAACTAGGCATCACCACCAGCTATATCTTCTATGGCGGACGACTGCTAGATGGTGTGATCTATGACTTCCATGATGCGATCGATATCGGCCAGCAGGGACGAGAGTACGTAGCCGATAATCAGGTTCAGGTAGTGCTTGCACGCGATCACGGCGAGGACATTGTGCTTTCACAGCGTCCCAGTAGAGGTGGTTTTACCGATCCAGCCATTTACCTACGCACCGCCTTTCCCGTTCCTTATTTTGAATGGCAGGGAAAATTAAGCCTTGGCATAAAGCCAGCGCTGGTGAGTGAACGCAAGTTTATTTCCAGTGGTAACTGGGACGGCGGTTTTCAGTTAACGTTGGATAAGCAGACAAGCCACAATATATACACTATTAACACCGGTTATATTTACACAGGCGGGTTCGAGCAGACGGACTTTAACCCACCATCGCTGCCCTATATCGATCTTGGCTGGCGACATCGCTATACTAAATGGCCGAGTATTCGCTCACAAATACAGATTCACCTGGCAGAGCATCCCTATCGGGACCTGGTCGATTCAGCACTCAGTGAACTACAGTTTCAGTTAACCCTCGGTTTCAAGTGGAAGCTCAACGCTGGTATGCTGGGCGTAGCGCTCTCTGAAAATGTGCTCAATTTTGATAACACACCTGATGTCGTACTCCATCTAAGCTGGGAGCGTTTTCATTAACATTAACGATTTCTCCGCATAACCGGCCAGCAGTCACTAACAATAATCCCCCGTGTTAGCTCATGCCACCCCCTGTCCTGGTGCACCAGCTCTGCCACCATCAATGAAGGGCCTCCTGATTCAAAATGATCCGCCACCATCTCAGCCAGCGCTATTGAAGTTAGTAGTCCCTCTTCTGTTTCACAGTAATAATGGGCCAGCCATTTCATGCGCGGCAGCACTATCCAGCGCCTGCTGCTATCTCGCGTTGACAGCCAATCGTTAAGATTGCTACTTCGGCACCACCAACCTCGCTCATGAAATGAAGATAACTCTTCGGCCACGCGTACCGTTTCCCATTCGCACTCGACGGGGTAAAAGAGCCGCCCCTTGATAAAGGCCCGGGGAATAATTTCATCATTTATGTGCCGCAGATTCAGCTGTTTGCGGACCTGTAGTGACTCACTCAGGCATAGCTGCCGGTCAAACACATGGGTCAGTTTTCGCTGCAGACGGTCGCGTGCATTGGGGCCGATAAACTCACCCTCGAACCAGAGTTAAAACTTAACCGTCACTTCCCAGTGCACCAGCGTGGCATCTTGATGCTGGCGAAACAGGAAATCAAACTCACCGAGCTGCCGTCTATCTTGTGAAATCACGCGGTTACGCGCTACCAACTGATAACCGAGCAGCTCTGTGAGCCAGTACTCAATTAAGGTCTCAAAATAGCTGCCAAGCCGTTCTGTTTTTCTGGCGGCTATCCACTGTGTAAGTGGTGCAGGATTGAAATCCAGCTGCTCAAGTCTGGCGAGCCCAATCTGGTAACACCCGCGACACCATGCATCGTCGACAACACGGCCACGATAGTTCGCAGCGGTATGCTCAATCAACCCCGGCATCGTCATAACTGCAACGAGCTCACGTACCGGCTGGCATCGCCATACAGGCTGCGTCAAATCTCTCTTACCAGTCCGTGTCATTGCCATCACTTCGATCCATAAGTCTGTACACGCTTACGCCACCCTGCTAGCCAGCGTGACTCATCACGCGGTGCATTCGCCACACGCCGGGTCAACACCTCATCCGCTGCACGTGCATACTCAGCCATCGTATCGTGCGTACCCGAACGCATCGCCTGTAGCAGCTGCAATAAACCCCAGCCTTCGCCGCGGTAGCGCTCTTTATGTGAGACCCCTTCCCCTTTGAAATTGACGTAGTCGATCAATGCATAAATACCATTGGACGACTGCGCTACACGGTAAAATTGCTGCTCGACATGTCGTCGCTGCACTTCATCCTCAAGCGTTGCGAGCATCTTTGGCAACGCCCCTTCAAGACGTTTGATAATAAAGGCTATCTGTTGCGCAATCGTTTTCTGCATCAGTTCGCGCAACTCATGCACGCGCCATGAATTGATGGCATTGTAAAACTCATCACGGTTCGACCACGGGGCATCGCCTGCATTTGTCAGCCACACAGGCACTGCAACACTTTGCTGTAAATGGTTAAGCAGCGCTGGAAAGCTTTCGACAAAGGGCCCTTCGACACCCTTCGGGTACCAGATAAAATGACCGATGCCGAGTGAGGGGAAATCTTCACCCCTGTTCCACACCACAAGATTTTCAACCTTACCCGCCCCTTCATTTTGCCAGATGCGCCTGCCGATCTCCGCGGCCTCACTTTCAGATAGCTGGATCTCAAAATCATTTGCAGGCGTCATCAGCGGTGGCAATGAGAGATCTGCCGACACAGCCAGCGGCGGCATCCATAACAGCAGTAATAGAAGCACTTTTTTCATCGTGCTATTACATCACGCACACGTTGCCACTGCGCCAGTTTTTGCTCAAAGGAGATCGCCGCGTGCGCAGGACTGGTCGATGGCAGCCGCTGCATCTCAAGGTCAAACCCATTCGCAATCAGCAGTGGCAGTGCATGGCGTTTAAACGAAGCCTCAGCCTGCGCGCCATTGAAAAACAGAAATCGAATCGATGGGTAATCGTTAAAAAAACTGACAAAATCATTGGCGACCACCGATGATGGTTCAATCGCAGCATCAAGGCTACCCTCACGCACACAGTGCTGCATCACATCCCACAGCGCAATGCGGTGTTCCTGTAACAGCGCCAGACGCGCTTCGTAGTCGATGTCTAACTCTGCATTAAAGAGTCGGCAGATGATTCGCCAGAAGGCGTTACGCGGATGCGCGTAATACTGCGTAGCGTCCAGTGATGCCTGGCCAGGCATCGAGCCGAGGATCAGCACCGTCGCCGCTGACGTGGCCACGGGTGGAAATCCAGTAATGGTGTGCTCCTTGTTTGTCATCCTCGCTCCACATGGCTGATCACTCGATAACGCTCTTTTTTCATCAATCTGGCCCATGAATTGCATTTATCCACACAACAGCATTAATTAAAAACACGTCAATCATAATAACGACAAGATCCGATGGAGACCAGCACCCATGGCAGCACCAATTTCCAATAATAATCAACTACTTACCGAGCATAGACGGGCCGGCAACGGCGCCAGCGAAGGTGCGGGGAATAACAGCCCAGACGCCACCACAAAGGTAGAAACGGCCACTCAGCGGCAAGATGATGCCATTAACGTCAGTAATACGGCACAGGCGCTGGGGAATTCCACCGCGAGCCAAAGCTCAGGCACCATTCAAAATGCTGCACAGGCGACTGAGCTCGCACAGAAAATCGCTGACTTTTTCACTGAAAATGGCCCCGGTGCGTTAGCCGCACACGGCAACGGCAATGCAAGCCTCGCCGAGCTGTTAAAGGCGAGCTAAGTCTAAATTTTGTTTTAACCCCTCTTAGGCCCAGGTAAAACTGGGCCTTTTTTTATCCGCGATATCACCGCTCAACAAAGAATGGCACCCCTTACTTAAACAGGCCATTCAAATAATCGACCAGTCGCTCGCGATTTTCCTTTGAGTTAAATGTATCGATATGATGACCTCCCTCGATAATCCACAGACGCTTCGGCCCATTTGCCAACCGATACAGCTGTTCACTATGCGCGGGGAGCACCGTTTTATCCCGATCCCCGTGGATCAACAGCACCGGGATATCATTGATCTCTGCAATCGCACGACCGGGATGATAGGCATCCGAGATCGTCCATGAGAGCGGCCACTGCAACGGCCAGGTGAGCCAGAAACTGCCCAGTGCCTCCCGCGCAACCTTGCGGTAGCTGCTGAAACTGCTTTCGACAATCAATGCCTGTATTTTATCGCGATGTTCGCTAGTGGCGGTGGTACTGATGGCGATCGCCCCCCCGATGCTCTGCCCAAAGAGTACCAGTGGTACGCCGCTAGCCTCGGGCTGTTCCAGTAGCACTGGGACAGCGCGTGCGGCATCCTCATGCACCCCCGCTAACGACGCCTCCCCAGACGACCTGCCGTAGCCACGATAATCAAACAGGAAGACATTGAAATTCCGCTCAGGCATCCAGTAGACACTGCCCAGGTGAGTGCTGATATTTTCTGCATTGCCGTGCATAAATAACACCGTGGCTGTCGCTGGCTGAGTGGCGGCGGGTAACATCCAGCCATGCAACTGCGTGCCATCACGGGAGGTAAATTCAATATCGCGATACTCCAGCCCAACATCGGCCGGTGTTCTTATTAGCGTGGGATGGGGGTAAAAGAGAAACTGACTACAGCCTGCAAGCAGGGTAATACAAAGCAGTAACAGCAGGGTTCTATAGCGCATTATATTAAACGTTCGATTGCAATCGATGACATTCATCATGGCAACAGTATAACCCCCGCCGCAAGCTATTTTTAGCTATTGAAAGTGATACCGATAAGTCAACGTGGCATCGACAAAACGATCATCACTATGATTCTCACCCATCACGCTCAGGTGCAACGCATGATTACGTGCCAGTGGAATGTTATGCAGCCAGTGCAGGCGCGAACGATATTTGCCATTGGAAAACTTTTCTCCCGCCATCTCGATGCGTGATGTCATTGAACTAAAGTGCCACAGGATGCCGGTAGCGGCACCCGCCGCCGGCCTGAGGCTGGTATCAGAGAAGCCACGGTTATATTCAACCCGCCCAGTCCCCAACGCATAGAAGACACTGTCTTCAAACAGCTTGTATGCGACCCCAGCGCCCGCAGTGACGTGCGAGGTGAGTCGATCAACACCATCCGTCATCTGGCGCTCCAGACCGGTGTAGACGCGCCATGAGAGCGGCTTAAAAAAGCGCGAACGGGGCGTGAGTGAAAAGATATCGATCACATCTAGCCGCTGTAACTTAACCTTGTCAGTCTCATTATTGGCACGTAGCTCAAGATTCGCCATATTGATGTGCGCACCGCGCAGGAAGCCATGACCATTATCTTCGAGGCTGTGAAAAGCCATCTTCATCGATAGCGTCTGATAGGTCTGCTCATTGCGCTCACCGGCACCTATCGAGAGCTGGCGGGAGTGATGCCCCTTTTCAGGCTGCACCGGGACCACGACCGGTATCGGCGTGTCGTCGGTCGGATATTTATTCAGTAACCCCAACAGCATATGGCTGCGCCTGGCTAATGCATCATCGCGCACCATTGATACTTGCAGGTAGCGCTGATAACGGTAAGCCGCATCGATAATCTTCTGCTGTCTACTCGCATCCAGTGCGATAAAACCGGGCGTGTTTACCACCTCGGTGTCGTCTACCAGTGTTTCAAAATAATGTTGTTCCTCCAATGAAAGCTGTTCCAGTAACCGCTGGAGTTGCGTCACCTGTGAGGCTCGAAACACGCTATCTTCTATCAAGCCCGCCGCCTCAATCGACTTCACGGTATCGATGGGGATCGCCGTAACACCAAACTCATCTGTCAGTTCCAGCCCAGGGCGCGCCACCTCGAGTAACTCTAACAATCGGTACGAACAGTTCTCATCAAAAAAGTAGTAATCAAAGTTAATCTCTTTTAACTCCCACAGATGCACCACCATCCGTTCCACTTCGACAGGGGTTAAGTTCAAACGATATTCCCAGATGTCGCGTTTTTCGATACGGTTATATTCGCGAATTTTATTGTAATAGGGGGTCACAATAAAGATACCGGGATAACCACCCGTCAGCCCTCTCACAGCATAAAGCATCGAGTTTTCGGCCTCTCCTGCATTTGCACCAAAATTGACGGCGAACGAGAGCCACTTGGAATCATTTTCACCGGCCGAACGATCCAACCTGAGCAATGTATGGCCAAACATTGATGATGGGCTGTTCAAATGATAGGTAGGGAAAATCAACGTCACCTGTTCGGCCTGAACGATGCCGCGCCATTCAGCGTAGTCCGCGCACACCACCTTGGGTAGTGTCGCTGGATCAATCGCAATATATTCAGAAAGCCAGTGCAGACGTGCGGGGAAGCGACATA
>CALZIG010000294.1 GCA_945787585.1 uncultured Gammaproteobacteria bacterium
AGAGTCAGCGCTTCATCCGGCAGGTCTACGAGAAATCCCAGCCCCCAATCTGAGGAAGGGGAAAGATAAAGCTCAAGCCCGTAGGCCTCGGCCAGGAAAAGTGCAGTCTCATGGGCAGCCTTACGACAACCAAATATGTCTTGTGATGAACCCGCTATATTGTTGTCGGTTTCAGCGTCATGCTGATCTTCGAACGGCGGAACTGATGGTTCGGTGTTGTTAGGGATTGGGTTGTTATCGGTTGGCTCAACTGGCCTGGTTTGTTGTTGCGGCGCAGGCGGTTGCGTCGATGAGGATTTTGTCTCCTGTTCTGATGGAGCAGGCTGTGTGGCCCTGTTGTCCACGGCTGCCGACTCTGTTCCGGTAGGCGCGGTCACTGGCTCTTCTGTAACAGTGCGCTTGCCGTAGAGCAGGGCGTCGATGTCGAGACGCAGAGACCTCAGGGGCACGTCGAGGTACTCCATCATGCGCTCTTCCAGCGTATTTCTCAGCGCGTCGTTATCCCATTCGGCGCGATTGTTTTCGGCAAGACAGTCGCTAAAGAGTTCGCTGAAGAGCGCTTCATCCTGGTTGGATACTTGTGTCCAATACGTCTGGAATGATTTTTCCAGCTGGCGTATCCGTTCGATGCTGGGGCGGCCCAGCCCAACGCGGAGCGCTTCAGGGATCGCAGGCAGCAGCACCTCGACCGCATAGTCGGTGCGCGAGAGCAGATTGAGATTAACGGAATAGCCACCCGCTTTCAGACGATCAAGCAAGTTACGCAGCGAGAGCCCTTTGCCGTCTTCCTGCTCGTACATCTGCCTGAGCTCCCGAATCGCCAACGCCTTATCAATAAAAAGCATCTCGCCGCGCTTTTCGTTCTCGATCAGATGGGCGGTGAGCACATGGGTCTCCGACTGCCAGGGCTGATACAGCACGTGTAAACGATAGAAACGCTCATCACTGGTCTCGCGGTAGAGTTCGTTGAGAATCTGCAGCCGGGTATTACCACCCGATTCGACCATGTAAAGATCTTCACCAGGGCGGCGCGTGACGTTGAACGGATTGTTCAGTCCGCCCTTGGCGCGAATTGATTCCTTGATCTCATCAAAGAGGGGATTACGTTCACGGCGCGGATTGCGATCATAGGGTTTGATCTGCTCCAACGTCAGCATCATTGGCGTGGCTGTTACCGGGTTTTCAGCCGGCAGTTCGCTAGTCTTGCCAAAATGAGGCGTCTTTAACATCTCACCCAGTTGTTCGTCAGTCGGGCGGCGGTTCATGGCAGATCCACATCCCCTAAATGTGGGAACAGCTCTTGTACCAACGCAAGCATGGTTTCGCGGGCGCTGGCCGAAGGGCCTGAGCGGCGTTGTTCCCAGCGGTGTACTGGTATCCGTGAGGTGGCGGCCTCGCGGTAGGCCACCGTGGCGGGAATGATAGTGTCGAGTATTCTGATCTGGCCTCGACTTGGGGCCGCCTCGCGTCGAAGCTCCTGGGCGATGCGTTTGGCATCGATGGTGCGATCCATGCGGTAGATCAGTCCAAACAGTGGACCGACGGGTGCGCCGAGATGCGTCATCGGGTGAAGCCGTTCAAGCATGCCCAAGGTGCCACGGGTAAATTCCCGTGCGGACAGAATTTCAGGCGGAATGGGCGAGAGCAGCATGTCGGCCGCCAGCACAGCGGCATCCTGTAACGGTCCAACGGCACCTTGGGTGTCAATGAGAATGAAATCGTAGTCGTCATCGAAGCGGCGCAGGATGTGCTTGAGCCTCACCCGGCCATCCGGCGTGTGTAAGATCCAGTTCTGCAGCGCCCCTTCGGGATCATCGGAGACGATCAGATCAAGATTGGCAATGTCGATGTGGCTGATAACGTCGCCCTGGTCAGGATTGGTAATCAGCGCCGACAGTCCATGCTTCGCAAGGTATGTCAGCGTGAAATAACTGGACAGTGTGGGTTGAATATCCGCATCCACCAACAGCACACGTTGACCAAGGTCGGCCAGTATGCCGCCAAGGTTGGCGCTCTGGGTGGTTTTACCCACGCCACCCTTGGTACTCATGATTGTGATTTTTATGGCCACAGAAATCTCCTGCCTACGGGTTTGGTGTCATTACATTGCTGCGACGCTGAACTGCCATGTAGCCAGGTTGATGACGTAGCAATGCAAAATCATCTCTGCGTTTGATCGACATGTTTGCCATGACGGCATGACTCACAGACTGATCGCGGTCTTCCCTGGGTGTAGTCACTAAGCGGGGCTGCGCAATGCATGCAACGGTAGCGGTAATACAGTTTGCAGCTCGGGCATGTCAGCCGTGTCGAATCATCACTTGGGCCGACAAACATGAGTTGGCAGTGCTGGCAGTTTTTTTCATGCCATATTTTTGTGGTCATCAACTGCAGTGCTGTCGCAATGCGTGTGAAGTCGAGCAGGGACTCTTGAACCTGAAAGTTGTACAGTGCCTGCACATCCAGCATTTTTCTGGCTTCACTTCGCTGCGTAGGTAATAGCTGCTGGTAAAGCTGCCATACCACGGTTGCATGCAACATGCGGCGTTCGTTATCGAGAAACCAGGCATCAGAATAGGGCGCCATGCCCTTGGGTGAGGCTCTGCCACACAAGGCTTTGTAGAGGCGTTTAACATACTTCTCCGGTAAGCCGGTCAGCTGTCTTACCAGAGGGGCTCTGGCACCGGCTTGGATTAAACGCACGGCCTCGTGAGTGATCACCGATCGCACACAGGGTTCCACAGAACAGCTGGCGCAACGGATATCGCAGCGGCAAAGTGGCTGCGTTGCTCGAAACAATGAGGGTTCTGATGTAATGAGTGACTTTTCTGTCATCAGTAACCTCCATGCTTGGACGTGATAATGGAGGCTTGTTCCAAAATGATTTTAGTCTCTGCCTGTCTGCCGCTATGCAGTGCCGTTAAAAGCCGCTCCCACCACCACTGCTCCTGATGGGGGACAACCAGAGGCTGCTTGATACGACTGAGCTCAGCGAGGCTACCCGCGTCGAGATTTCTTATGATGTGGGTGAATTTTTGAGATACGCCTAAACGGGTTGCGACGGTTTCGGCATCCTTGAGTGCGAGATCGCGAACTTTAAGAAAGTATTCAAAATTGAACGTGGAAAAATCTGCATCTGCGTTCATGTACTGCTCCAAAATCATTTTTTCTATCAACGACTATTACTCGCTATTAGAGATGGGTAGTCCGGCAGAAAACAAACCGCATGAGATAAGACAATTGGCTGCGATGTGTTTTCAGTAACATTAATTGGAGAACTAATTGTCATGCTAAAGGCCCTTTTTTTAGCGCCAGCACCCACACGGTGAAATGCTTGGGTATGCCTAAAAAGGGGCTTGATTTGCATAACAGAGCACTACTCCAAACGTTTTTTTATCAATTCCTAAATGGTAGCGGGATTGGGTGAGTTTTAATTCCTGACTAAACGAACCCTACGGGTTGCTATTCGAAGCACTTCCTTTAGGCATAAGGGAAAAATGACGTATGCCGTTAGCGGTTAGGCAGTTCATTGATCTGAAATACGTAAGGTGTTTTAGAAAACTATTCATGGTCGACTCCTGGTTGGTTGACGTGAATAGTTTTGGCCAATTTGGCTAAAAAAATAAACCAAGTCAGAATTTGTGCCGATTATCTTGTCTTGTAGTATAGTTTTAATAAACCAAACGTCCGAGAGAACACCATGGCTCAAAGCGCAGCACTGATCGACACCCTCAAACAGGCCCTCAAAACTAACCGTCTCACCTACGCCGAGGTGGCGCGGCGATTGGAGATGAGCGAGGCCAATGTCAAACGTATGTTCGCCTCTAAACGTTTTAGCCTTGAGCGTTTGGAGGATGTTTGCAGGTTAATGCAGATGGAGCTAACTGACTTGTTTCAGCTCTATGAAGAATCACGCCAACGGATTACTCAGCTCACAGTCGAGCAGGAAC
>CALZIG010000295.1 GCA_945787585.1 uncultured Gammaproteobacteria bacterium
GGACTCGAACCCGCGACCCCCGGCGTGACAGGCCGGTATTCTAACCAACTGAACTACCACTCCTTTTAAATGGTGGGTGCTGTGGGGATCGAACCCCCGACATCCGCCTTGTAAGGGCGACGCTCTCCCAGCTGAGCTAAGCACCCGAGAAGCGGGCTATTTTATGGTATCTTTAAGCGTCTTACCAGCCTTAAATACAGGTAATTTCGCAGCTTTGATATCTATTTCTGCTCCAGTCTGCGGATTACGCCCTTTTCTTGCTGCACGTGCACGTACAGAGAAAGTTCCGAAGCCGACTAGTGTCACACTATCATCTTTTTTCAGCGCATTGGTCACAGCCGTCGTCATACCATCTATCGCGCGGCCTGCTGCTGCCTTTGAAATATCTGCTGACTCGGCTACAGCATCGATCAATTCTGCTTTATTCACTATTCATGCTCCCAATTATTATCCGCAAAGAAGAGTTTCGAAAAACGTTTAAAGATTTTGCAGAGGTGGTGTTGTGTTTCAGTACCGGGTGCTATTTATACAATCGCGATTAGATGCTGTCAAGCAGAACCACTATTAAGCCTGTATAAAAGGGCTAAAATAAAAAACTCTACCCGCTGAAAGCGCGAGCAGAGTACCTCATCATGGCAGTAAATTACAAGGCTTTTCTAGTGCGGTCGTATATACCCGCCCTTTTTTGACTTCGATGATTTTTTGCTTGCAGCAATTTCACCTTCACCCTCTTTATCAATAACAGGCTCAGGCATATGCAGCAATGCCGCCTGCAATACCTCGTCAATCCATTTCACGGGTTTGATCTCAAGATCCTTTTTTATGTTCGCAGGTATCTCGACGAGATCACGTTTATTATCTTCAGGGATCATCACTGTTTTAATGCCACCACGGTGAGCAGCCAACAGCTTCTCTTTAAGCCCACCTATGGGTAACACTTCACCACGCAATGTGATTTCACCGGTCATCGCAACATCTGCGCGCACCGGGATCCCTGTTAGCGCAGAGACTAACGCGGTGCACATACCGATACCTGCACTGGGTCCATCTTTAGGGATGCCACCTTCAGGCACATGAATGTGGATATCATTCTTCTGATAGAACTCAGCATCAATCCCTAGCAAGTTTGCGCGGCTACGCACCACTGTCATTGCGGCCTGCACCGACTCCTGCATCACATCACCAATCTGCCCGGTGATGGTCAGCTTGCCTTTACCCGGCATCACAGTACCTTCAATGGTCAGCAATTCTCCGCCCACTTCGGTCCACGCCAGACCTGTGACCTGGCCCACCTGATCATGTTCTTCGGCCAGCCCAAAGCGAAAACGTTGCACGCCTAAATATTTAGACAGGTTACGCGAACCAACAACGATTTTCTTTTTACTGTCTTTGAGCAAGATACTTTTTACGACTTTACGGCAGACCTTTGAGATCTCACGTTCCAGTCCACGCACACCCGCTTCACGGGTGTAGTAACGTACAATGTCACGGATGGCACCTTCAGAAATACTAATCTCCTCAGGTTTCAGACCATTGTCCTTAATCTGCTTCGACAACAGGTAACGCTGCGCGATGCTAACCTTTTCATCCTCGGTATAACCTGAAAGGCGAATCACTTCCATACGATCGAGCAACGGGCCTGGAATATTCATGCTATTCGCAGTACAGACAAACATTACATCCGACAGATCATAATCAACCTCTAAATAATGATCATTGAAGGTGGCATTCTGTTCAGGATCAAGCACCTCAAGTAAAGCAGATGCAGGGTCACCACGAAAATCCTGCGCCATTTTATCGATTTCATCCAGCAGGAATAGTGGATTACGCGTTTCAACCTTGGCCAGGTTCTGCACAATTTTACCCGGCATCGAACCGATGTAGGTGCGACGATGACCACGGATCTCCGCCTCATCACGCACACCACCCAGTGACATACGTACAAACTTACGGTTGGTCGCGCGCGCAATCGAACGCCCCAATGAGGTCTTACCCACGCCAGGAGGCCCTACCAGACAGAGGATTGGCCCCTTCAACTTATCAACGCGCTGCTGTACGGCGAGATACTCAAGGATACGTTCCTTGACCTTCTCCAGACCAAAGTGATCCGCCTCAAGCACATCTTCCGCCTTCGATAGTTGACGACAGATCTTACTGCGCTTTTTCCACGGCACACTGGTAATCCAGTCGATATAGTTACGCACGACGGTTGCTTCAGCCGACATGGGTGACATCATCTTTAACTTATTGAGTTCAGCATCGGCCTTTTTTCTGGCCTCTTTCGACATGCCCGACTTTTCAATTTTCTGCGTCAACTCATCCAGTTCATTGGGCACATCATCCATGTCACCCAGCTCTTTCTGAATCGCTTTCATCTGCTCATTCAGATAATACTCGCGCTGGCTCTTCTCCATCTGTCGCTTAACACGACCACGAATACGTTTCTCAACCTGAAGGAGATCAATCTCCGACTCCATCAAACTCATCAGGCGCTCAAGGCGGGCGCGTGATTCAACCTCTTCCAATAACTCCTGACGCTCTTCAACCTTGAGTGTCATATGTGCCGCGATGGTGTCTGCAAGACGGCCGGCATCTTCAATCGACGCCAGTGATGACAGCACTTCAGGAGGCACTTTGTTATTCAGTTTTACATATTGATCAAATTGCCCCAGCACAGAACGGCTCAGCACTTCGGCTTCACGCTCAGGCATCTCGGCCGCACGCAGCATTGTAATCTGCGCAACAAAGTATTCCTGTGATCCCATGAAATGAGTGGTGCGCGCACGCTCCACGCCCTCCACCAGCACTTTGACAGTACCATCGGGGAGTTTCAGCATTTGCAAAATAGTTGCGACCGTACCGATATCGTAGATATCTTCTTCCTGCGGGTCATCGATGGAGGCATTACGCTGTGACACCAGCATGACCTGCTTATCACGCTCCATCGCCGCTTCTAACGCTTTGATCGACTTATCTCGCCCAACAAACAACGGAATCACCATATGAGGATAGACAACAACATCTCGTAGTGGCAAAACAGGGAGGATTGTTTGCTCTTTATTCTCTTCAGTTAATTCTTCATTCTGCGCCATGATAAATCCTCATTATGCTGCGGAGTGTAGTGAGGTTACGCTCTCTCTCATTAAGTTCATCGACATCAAAGCGCCGTCCTTTACACCTAAATACAGAATATTATTTAAGGATGACGAGCACATTTTTCAAGGGGACACCGCTGCATATACAGGCACACGAATTTGCCTGCGCCCTCAACCAGAGAGGACGCAGACATAGACTGGTCATTCGTTTGTTGCAGCAGCCTGGCTCTGATCGCTACTGGAATAGATCATCAACGGCTCTGAGTCCGCATTGATGACACCTTCATCTACCACTACTTTAGCGACATTTTCAATGGAGGGTAGGTCGTACATCGTGTCGAGCAAGACATGCTCGATGATTGAGCGTAAGCCACGAGCACCCGTCTTTCGCTCCATTGCCCGACGCGCGACTGCGGTCAGTGCATCATCACGAATTTCCAGCTCGCATCCTTCCATTTCAAACAACTTGCCAAACTGCTTAGTAATCGCATTTTTTGGCTCGGTTAAAATACGTACCAATGATGCTTCATCCAGTTCTTCAAGCGTGGCAATCACCGGTAAACGCCCCACAAACTCTGGAATCAAACCATACTTAACCAGATCTTCCGGCTCTACTGCGTAGAGGATTTCTCCAACTGGGCGCTTGTCATCTTTGCTCTTCACCTCGGCAGAAAAGCCAATGCCGCCCTTCTCGGAACGATCACGAATGACCTTATCCAGCCCGGCAAATGCACCACCACAAATAAACAGAATATTAGAGGTATCGACCTGTAAAAATTCTTGCTGCGGATGTTTACGCCCACCCTGAGGAGGCACCGATGCTACCGTACCTTCAATCAACTTCAGCAACGCCTGCTGCACACCCTCACCCGATACATCGCGGGTAATAGATGGGTTATCAGACTTACGTGAAATCTTGTCGATTTCATCGATGTAGACAATGCCACGCTGCGCCTTATCGACGTCATAATCACATTTCTGTAACAACTTCTGAATGATGTTTTCAACATCTTCACCCACATAACCGGCCTCGGTCAGTGTAGTGGCGTCGGCAATCGTAAAAGGCACATTAAGCAGACGAGCAAGTGTTTCGGCCAGCAATGTTTTACCACAGCCGGTCGGACCGATTAACAGGATGTTACTTTTGGCGAGTTCAACCTCACCTTTCTTTTCGGCAACTTCCTGACGTTTGTAGTGATTGTAAACCGCCACCGACAGTACTTTTTTGGCACGCTTCTGACCAATCACATATTCATCTAAAATCGCATTAATTTCGTGAGGGGTTGGCAACTTAGCACCCTGCATAGAAGACGACTTTTCCTGCACCTCTTCACGAATAATATCATTGCAAAGTTCTACGCATTCATCGCAGACAAAGACCGATGGGCCTGCAATCAGCTTGCGGACTTCATGCTGACTCTTTCCGCAGAAAGAGCAATACAACAGCTTTTCGCTCTCTTCATTTTTGTCGTTGTCGTTGTCGTTGTCTTTATCATCACTCATGACTAACTCCGCTACTTCATGATTAAAGGGAACATGCGCCCTTCGTCCGCACTTCGGTTAAACTCACTAAAACAGATGCAATTACTACGCCGCTGCGTCACGGCTCTCTAGTACGGTATCGACCAGGCCATACTCAACCGCTTCCGTTCCTGACATAAAAGTGTAACGATCAGTATCGGCCTGTACACGCTCAAGTGGCTGTCCGGTGTGATGCGACATCACCTGATTGAGCTCATCACGGATACGCAAAATTTCACGTGCATGGATATCAAAATCGGCTGCCTGCCCCTGAAAACCAC
>CALZIG010000296.1 GCA_945787585.1 uncultured Gammaproteobacteria bacterium
CACTCGCTTCGTCAATCCTTTTTTTCAGGCTTTCCCTGCACTTACTCTTGCGAGTAACTGCCAAACAACCGCCTTTTTCAAGGCCACTGCCCAAACCAGAGGAGCGCATTATACGCACGCATCTCCAAACTACAAGCGCTTATTTGGACTAATTTATAAGGCCAATTAACTTACTAACGTAACTCGCGCAATACGGCGCTTACCCACCTGATAAATATGCGCTGAACCGGCCGCCATCTCGCGCTTGCCGTCCTCAACGCGCTCACCATCGAGCTTTACTGCACCCTGCTTAATCATCCGAATCGAGTCAGAGGTACTCTTTGTCAGCCCCGCCTCTTTCAGCAAATTAGCGATTGCGAGGCCATTACCATCGACCGCAACCGTCATTTCTGGAATCTCATCCGGCAGTGCGCCTTTCTGAAATCTCGCCACAAACGCCTCACGCGCCCGTATGGCGTCCGCTTTACTATGAAAACGGGCCACAATCTCCTCACCCAGCAGAAACTTTATATCTCGTGGATTGGCGCCCTCTTTAATCTGTTGCTGAAATTGCTCGATCTCAGCGAGCGGCCTGAAACTCAACAATTCGAAATAGCGCCACATCAGCTCATCCGAGATAGACATAATCTTGCCAAACATCTCATTCGGCGGCTCGTTGATGCCTATATAGTTGTTGAGCGACTTGGACATCTTCTGCACCCCATCCAGCCCCTCTAATATAGGCATGGTCAGCACCACCTGCGGTTTCTGACCATAATGCTTCTGCAATTCACGCCCGACCAGTAGATTGAACTTCTGATCGGTGCCACCCAGCTCGACATCTGCCTTCATCGCGACAGAGTCGTAACCCTGTACCAGCGGGTAGAGGAATTCATGGATCGCGATCGGCTGCCCACCATTATAACGCTTGCTGAAATCGTCCCGCTCCAGCATCCGTGCCACGGTGTGTTTCGCGGCCAACTGGATCAGGTCTGCGGCGCTCATCTCGCCCATCCAGCTGGAGTTAAACATCACCAATGTCTTCGCAGGGTCGAGTATCTTAAAGATCTGCGCCTCATAAGACTGCGCATTTTCGATCACCTGATCGCGCGTCAGCGGCTTACGGGTCACGTTCTTACCGGTGGGATCACCAATCATGCCGGTAAAGTCACCAATCAGAAACATCACCTCATGCCCTAGATCCTGAAACTGACGCAATTTATTAATCAACACTGTATGGCCAAGATGCAGATCTGGCGCTGTGGGATCAAATCCTGCCTTAATTCGCAGCGGTCGCCCCGCTTTCAGACGCGCCTCTAACTCACCTTCCGCCAAAATTTCTTCAGCGCCACGCTGAATCAACTCAAGCGCATTATCTATCGCTGCCATTTCCACACCTTCTAAAGACTATAAAATTTAAGAATTTTCGCTTTTTACACGATAAACTAGAGACAGACCGTCAGCACCACAATCTGAATCATTGACACCCTGACAATCCAGTGACGAGATAATATCATTTTTAGATATGAGTTTCGCCGCGCCATTCAATTGATCTACAATGTGACACACGTTAAGGTATGCAAAACAAGGACAAAGGAACTCGGTGAAGCACTCCCCTTTAATAGGACGCGACTACAAGGCGAGATTGCCGGAAACGTCGCAGGACAACAAACGCAAGCATCATTACCTGTTTATGCTTGCCGGGGGTGTCATCTCGCTGGTCGCCACGCTGTTGATCATCTCTGATGATGCGGAGGCCATTCGTAGCGAGGCGGTCGATCTGCCGACTGAAACGACTGCGCTACCTGCAACCGCTGTCACCTCTGACGAGCATATCTCATTGCCACTGGCGTTGCCACGGCGCAGTTCAGTCAGCGATACCCCTGAAGTCGCTGTTGATACTGCTCCCACTCCACCTGCCGGAAAATGGCGCGAGGTCACGGTCAAAAACGGCGATAGCCTGTCACTCATCTTCAGCCGTCAGGGGCTCAGCCCACAGCAACTTCATCAGCTATTATCACTGGGTAAGGAGGCCAAGGTACTCACCCGCCTTTTTCCGGGTGATAAGCTCAGACTCAATATCACAGATGACAAACAGCTCGCAGCACTCAGCTACAAGATAAACCCAACCAAAACCCTGCACATCACACAGCGCGGTGATGCTAGCACGGGCTATCTTGCCTCTATTGAACAGCTGCACACCGAGACACGCACCGCCAATAGCCACGGCACTATCGACAGCTCGCTATTTCTCGGCGCGCAGAAGGCCGGGCTTTCTGACAACCTCACGATGGAGCTCGCTGGCATCTTTGGCTGGGACGTCGATTTTGCACTCGATATACGTAAGGGCGATAGCTTCACTGTTGTCTTTGAGGAGCACTACCTCGACGGCAAAAAGTTACGTAACGGCAAGATCCTCGCCGCCGAGTTCATTAATCGCGGAAAAGCTTATCGCGCCGTTCGCTACACTGATGCTAATGGCGACAGCGATTACTACTCCCCGGATGGCAAGAGCATGCGCAAAGCATTCCTGCGCACCCCGGTCGAATTCTCACGCATCAGCTCGCGCTTCAACCTGAAACGTAAGCACCCCGTGTTAAATAAGATTCGTGCACATAAAGGGGTTGATTATGCCGCGCCTCGTGGCACCCCGATTCGCGCTACCGGCGATGGTAAAATCGTCCATCGCGGCAACAAGGGTGGCTACGGTCGCACCATTATCATTCAACACGGCAGTCGCTACAGCTCACTCTATGCCCACATGAACAACTACGCACGCGGCATGAAACACGGCAAGCGTGTGAAGCAGGGGCAGATCATAGGTTACGTTGGCAGCACCGGCCTCGCGACTGGCCCACACCTTCATTATGAATTCAGACTCAACGGTGCGGTACGCAATCCACTCACAGTAAAACTCCCGGACGCCGCGCCGCTCGCCAAAAAATATCGTGCCGATTTCAGCGCTAAAAGCCGCTCATACCTGGCGCAGCTCGATGTGCTGAAACGCAGCACCCTAGCGTTAAATTAAACGCTTGCGCCCCTTACCATGAGTGCGCGCTTTATTGGATTGATGTCAGGCACCAGCCTCGATGGCATTGATGCAGCACTGGTCGATTTCGATGTGGTTGCCGGCCAACAACCAACACTGATCGCTACTCACAGCCACCCGATCGAGGCCGAACTACGCCAGCAATTGCTCACACTGAGCAGTGGTTGCGACAATGAACTTGAAATCATGCTCGAGCTCGACCACGAGTTGGGCAAGCGCTTTGCAGAAGCTGCCACGGCACTCTTAAAAGAAGCCAACATCGACGCAATCTCAATCACCGCCATCGGTAGCCACGGACAGACGATCCGGCACTATCCCGAACGCGGTTACTCATTGCAGATTGGGGATGCTAATTTAATCGCAGAGCTGACCGGCATCACCACCATCGCCGATTTTCGACGCCGTGATCTCGCGGCCGGTGGCGAGGGCGCACCACTGGTACCCACATTTCACAACGCTGTATTTCGTTCGCAGCAGCAGGGACGTGTGATTGTGAATATCGGCGGCATCGCCAACATCACTCACCTGCCCGCCGATGCCAATGCGAGCTTCAGCGGCTTCGATACCGGCCCAGGTAATATG
>CALZIG010000297.1 GCA_945787585.1 uncultured Gammaproteobacteria bacterium
CTCTGGATTCTGATCTGACTGTGGTTGTTCACTCATAGCTATTCACTTTACTCTATTAATAATTTTATTACAGACCGCTCTTCAGGCTCGCTTCGATAAATTGATCGATATCCCCATCGAGCACCGCCTGGGTATTACCGGTCTCAACGGCTGTACGCAAGTCCTTGATGCGTGATTGATCCAGCACATAAGAGCGGATCTGGCTTCCCCAGCCGATATCAGATTTCGTCTCTTCCAGCGCCTGTTTATCTTCATTCCGCTTTTGCAGCTCTAGTTCATACAGACGAGATTTTAACTGCTTCATCGCCGTGGCGCGGTTTTTATGCTGTGAGCGATCATTCTGACACTGTACCACCACACCACTCGGTTCATGGGTAATGCGCACCGCAGAATCGGTGCGGTTGACGTGCTGCCCGCCTGCGCCGCTAGCACGATAGGTATCAATACGCAGGTCGGCAGGGTTGATGTCAATATCGAAATCGTCAGCAACTTCTGGTGAAACAAACACTGCCGCAAAGGAGGTATGGCGACGGTTGCCGGAATCAAACGGCGACTTACGCACCAGTCGGTGTACACCACATTCGGTACGCAACCAACCGTATGCATAATCACCCTCAAACTTGATCGTGGCACTTTTAATCCCGGCCACTTCCCCCGCAGAACATTCGATCAGTTCCGTTTTAAAGCCGCGACGCTCACCCCAGCGCAGGTACATGCGCAGCAACATCTCTGCCCAGTCCTGCGCCTCTGTTCCTCCTGAACCGGACTGAATATCGACAAAGGCGTTGTTTGGGTCCATCTCGCCAGAAAACATGCGGCGGAATTCCAGTGCCGACAGTTTTGCTTCCAGCGCGTCGAGATCGGAGATCACCGCATTCGCCGTCGCCTCATCGTCTTCATCTTCGGCCAGTTGCAACAGCTCCAGCCCTTCGCTCAGCCCGTCAATTAACCCATCAAAGGTGTCCACCATCTCACTGAGCTGGGCGCGCTCACGCCCGAGCGTCTGGGCGCGTTCCGGGTTGTTCCACACATCCGGATCTTCTAGTTCGCGCGTCACCTCGGTGAGTGCTTCACGCCGATGTTCTACGTCAAAGATACCCCCTAAGGGCTTCGACGCGCTCCTGCATATCTTTGATACGAGCGAAAATCAGATTGAGTTCCAACATGTTGCTTCCCATTAAAGTGCTGAAAATAGATAAGGGCAGGATTCTACAGGAAATATAAGCCAGCGTACATGAGCCATCAGGCATCACATCACCCTGCTAATCGAGCATCAGCGTCATCGATCCAGCATCAATCCAGAAAAATTGGCCCACATATTGCTCTTCCCTGAGCATGCGTCAATTTCTCATCATTAAAACAACTCAATGGCATTGATATTGGTCATATGAAGATAAAAAATAGCGTTGTAACAATAGACACACACAAAGACGCGTTCACACCAGCATTTATCTGGCAGCCATTTTTCAACACAGTCACCGGAATTTTTCTGGCAATCGCGATGATGATGATCGATAGCAGCGCGAAAGCCGCTGGCTACCACTTAATACTGAATGGAAAATCCTTTCATAAAGAGCAACCTAAAAAAGGTTCATTTAATGAAAGGAACTGGGGGCTCGGCATACAGTACGACTACAACCTGTATAAAAAACACTGGCAACCCTACCTGACCGCCTCTGGATTCAAGGACTCCTATAAACAGAACTCTTTTTATGCCGGCGGCGGCCTGATGAGGCGTTTTTCGCTCGCCAATATCCAGCAGGGACTGCATGCTGGCGCAGGCCTGGTTGCCTTTGTAATGGTGCGTAAAGATCACCATAACCGTCGCCCATTTTTAGGTGCGCTACCCGCTTTTACCCTCGGCACCGATAAGGTCGCCATCAATCTCAGTTATGTCCCGAAGGTGGAACCTAAGCTTATCCCACTCTGGTTTATTCAACTAAAAGTC
Organism: uncultured Gammaproteobacteria bacterium; assembly: GCA_945787585.1. GTDB lineage: Bacteria > Pseudomonadota > Gammaproteobacteria > SZUA-140 > SZUA-140 > SZUA-76. Next base: position 1,949 of record CALZIG010000297.1, read on the forward strand.
GCTTTATAATGACCGGAATAACAGTGATTCTAAATAGTTTAATTACCCTGTTCCGGCCACAATAGATAAGCATTTCACATTGCATAAGGAAATAGGTACACTCGAATGTAATTGCACATTATCTAGCTGCGATTGATTTAGAAAATTTTTTTAGAATAGAGGTAATAACAGACATGGTTACAGGCACCGTTAAATGGTTTAACGAATCCAAAGGTTTCGGCTTTATCACCCCGGCAGATGGCAGCGCTGATGTTTTTGTTCATTTCTCTGCGATCGCAGGCGATGGCTTCAAAACACTTGCTGAAGGACAATCCGTCAGCTTTAATGTAGAAAATGGCCCCAAAGGCCTGCAAGCAACACAGGTTTCAGCGGAGGGTTAAATATCCCCATGATCTGTTGCTAATGACGCCCTTGTGAATGACTCACAAGGGCGTATTCAGCTTGGTTAACATCTCTATCCTGAGGCTCTTCTTCGTACCACCACGCCACAAGTGCTTTCGTCACTCCCCTCTGAAAGTAAAAATGCTTTAAAACCAATAGGTTGCTATAAAATAGTTATTTCTGTATAATTCACGCCCTTAAATTTACCCCTCATCCGAGAGTACATACTTCATGCTTGGTTTGCGTTTAACCCAAAAAAATATCAAAAATGATCTTCTCTCCGGGTTGACCGTCTCCCTCGCCATGGTGCCGGAGGCCATCGCCTTTGCCTTTGTGGCCGGAGTTAATCCACTGGTAGGCCTCTACGCCGCCTTTTTTGTGGGACTGATCGCCGCCTCGATTGGCGGACGCCCCGGCATGATCTCTGGGGCCACTGGTGCACTCGCCGTCGTCATGGTCTCGCTGGTCGCAGACCACGGCGTCGAATACCTCTTTGCCGCCGTAGTGTTGATGGGAATCATTCAGATTAGTGCCGGGGTTTTCCGTATCGGAAAATTTATCCGCATGGTGCCGTACCCGGTGATGCTCGGCTTTGTGAATGGCCTCGCGATTGTGATCTTTCTCGCCCA
>CALZIG010000298.1 GCA_945787585.1 uncultured Gammaproteobacteria bacterium
ATCCATGCTCGTAGATACATGGCATCTATTTAACAAATACATGCGCATTACCATGCGCATGCCGATGTGGACCCTGTTTACCCTGATCCAGCCACTTATCTGGCTACTGATCTTTGGGCAGTTATTTAAAGACTTTGTTCAGCTCGGCGATCAGGATTACATGGGGTTTATGGTGCCGGGCATACTGGTGATGACGGTACTATTTGGGTCGTCATGGTCAGGCGTTAGTCTGTTACGCGAAATCACCGCAGGCACGATCGACAAGATGCTGGTGTCACCCGTATCGCGCATCGCCATCGTGCTCAGCCGCGTACTGCACTCTTCAGCACAGGTGATCGCGCAGGCGTTTGTGATGTTGCTGGTCGCGTGGCTACTGGGTGCAACACTCAACATGAACCCCATCTATTTAATGATGGCAATGCTCATTGTCTTTTTACTGGGCGTCGGCTTTGCGGCACTTTCAAATGGCTTCGCCATCGCATTACAACGAGAAGAACCTCTGGTCATGATCGGTAACCTGATGACACTACCGCTAATCTTCTTTTCATCAGCGCTCGTACCGGAACAGTTCATGCCGGACTGGATTCAACTTATCTCTGCAGTCAATCCGATCAGCTATGCCGTCGATGCAATTCGCGCGGTGTTAAGTCCCACGCCTGATATGACTGTTTTTGGACAGGGGCTATTAGTATTGACTATATTTGCAGGCGCTTCACTGACATGGGCAGTGACTGCTTTCAATGCACTCAGAGACTAAGCTGTCACCATGCTAAAACAGCAGATTAAACCCTGTTGTTAACGCATTTCTCTCTGATCCAGCTAATGAGGTACTCTGGAATCGTAACCCAGCAAGAAACTCTTCATTTGTTAGCGTAGTTATAACGCCAAGATTAGAAATTGATTTAACATAGGCATAGTTAGCAAACACCCTCACCTTTCGGCTCATCCAGTAAGACACCCCGCCAGAAAGATTATGTGTGCTGTTTTTCCGGTAACCGAGAAAATTAGTAAATGAGTCACGATTTTCATAACGGGTAATCGTGTACCCATAACTGACATTCCCCGTTATTCCATTATTAAATCGATGATCAAATCTCATATTAAGCTGATGGCTACGATAAGCGTAATCGCTCGCTTCTATCTCAGTATTATCATTGCGAACATGATTGTAGCTCAACCGAACAGATGTTCGGTCACTAATACTCTGACTAATATCGCCGCCCAACCTCAGTGATTCTGAACTAAAAATTTTATTTGTCGCTGAATCAAAATTGGCCAGTGATGCTGACACAGTAAAGCCTGTCATTATTTTTTCATCTGAGAAAGGGTCAAATAGCTTCCAGAATTTAGCCCTTGTCATTATTTCAGAAAAGAAAATATCAGTAGAACTACTGCGTTGCTCGGTCAACAAACTTTGCGAAGCCCTTTTCGTATACCCGCCAACAACAGTATAACGTCCCGGTGTAATGGTTGCCGCCAGACTATTGCTTATGTTTAGAAAATCAAACTGACCCTTATGATAAGTTGAATATGTGGGCGAAGCCGTAAAACGCAGACCGAGGCTATTCTCCATTTTATATTGATAAGAAAGATTAAATGACATATCTGAGCGAAGCTCTGCTCCACTATTAGCAATCGTATCATCGGCCACAATATTATCGTCGAAGGATATTGAGTACCCCATGCCTGCAGTTAACCCTTTGATCTTTTTTTCTGTCGCAAACAACCTCGCTTTAATATCATCAGCAATTTTTTCATCAGGATTTTCCTGTAAAAGCTTACGGTATTCACTGATCGCCTTTTCTTCCTGGTTCAACCGCTCGAATGTACTGGCAATACTCAGGCGCGCACTAAAATTATCAGGTGACAATCTTACAACATTTTCATAGGAATCCATCGCCTTTAAAAAGGACTCTTCACGAGTGTAAATAAGCCCCAGATAATAATAGGCAGTCACGTTATCAGGCCTATCAACGATCATCTCTTTAAACTCTTTTTCCGCCAATCGAAGTCTGCCATCACTAAAATTTTTCTTTGCCATAACAAGCCGAAGCGACGCGACCAAAGCATCTGCTTGTTCAATATCAATAGTCAGCATCACGGCACGGGAATAAGCCTGGGCGGCCTCATCAAACTTAATCAGACCCTCTGCAATCGCACCTTTAATTCTAAAAATTTGCGCGCTAAAAGGACTCAGCTCTGCCGCCGTAGATATCATTTCATAGGCTTCTTCTTTACGCTTAACCTGCGTATAAAATTGGGCTAATTTAAAATAAGCTTCAATATCTTTAGCGTTCTTACTGATTCTGTCTAAGAGAAATGCCTCAACAACCTCCGCTTTTTCTTCTTTAGTCATTTCGCCAAAGAGGTCTTCACCACTCATTTCTTCACCACTTATGTCCTTTAGTGTTTTTTCAGCTTCAGCAGCATACTTTGTTCCCTTTCCTTCGACGATCAGTTTTTCTAACAGGTCAATCGCCAGGCCGGTCTGTTTCGACATCAAATACAAACCTGCAAGCTGAGATTTTGCCTCGAGATGCCCCGGCGCTAACGTTAATAATTTCTGATAACTCTCCTCAGCTGGCTTAATCTTACCAAGCTGGCTATAAGAGCGTCCCATCAACATAAGTGCAGGGATGCTATCAGGATTCACTTCGATAACCTCACTGAGGATATCCAGTGCATCCTGATGATTACCACTTGAAGCAATCAGGTTTGCCTCGATAAGCCCCAGTC
>CALZIG010000299.1 GCA_945787585.1 uncultured Gammaproteobacteria bacterium
AATGAATGAGGTACTGCTGCTTGAATTTTATTTGACGCTCAATTCCATCAGTCTTTAACCTGGCATTATCAGTGAAGGGAGCGGTAGAAAGTTACACTTCCTCATATGCCCCAGTCCACGCCTGCTTACGGCAGAGCCCCTGCATATCACAATATCCACAGGTTGCCTCGTCGCCCCATGCCGGTAACGATTTTCCTTCACTGATCTCAGCCATGAGCTGTTTTAGCCGTGCGCGGTTCTGTTCTGCGAGTGAGGCCAGTTTGTCACCCTCAAGCACGCCATCTGTTTTAACCTTGTCTTTGCCCAATGCAAGATACTCAACTCGACTCGGTGCCGGGTCTTATAGTAAGGCATAAAAGGGTAACTGTACCGCTTCGCCTGCTTCAATGTCGGAGAGCCTTGGTGGTGTGCCCGTTTTGTAATCCAGCACAGTATTGCCTTTGGCAGTACTGTCGATAGCACTATCAATTCTGTCGAGCCGGCCTTTGATATCAAATAGTAGATCGAACGTCTCCAGTTTGGCGGATAGTTCAACGGCGGTGACTTTCCACTGTTGTGCGCGTTCAATCTGCCAGTCGATGTAGCGTGGCACGGTGGCAAGCCACTGCTGTAACCAGCCACGGTGCAGGTAGTTATCTTCGAGGTCCTGCTGGAAGACGCGTTGCGAAATCGATGCCAGATGTTCAATTGCCATATGGCGACTTTCATCATTAAGTGGTTGTCGGAAGGTCTCTTCGCCCTGTGGGTCATGAAACAGCTGCAGGATACGGTGGACATGTTCGCCGTAGTCTGACTTTTCAAGCGCTTCGCGAATCTCATCGGCGGCACGTAGGTTGAGGCAGTAACTGGCGTAAAACTGGTACGGGCAGTTAATCAATGTTTGATAGCTACTGGCGGAGATATTTTTTGGCATTAATGATCGCTCAACGACAGGCGCGGGTGCAGTCGCTGGTTTGAGACCCTCAATCGGTTGTGCGTCACGGTACTGTTTATGCGCCATAACTCTTTGTGACAGACCGCCATCATGCAGTGTCTGGCCATAGGCGAGCTCGTGAAAACGTTGTAATAACTCAAGCCAGGGTGATGGCATTGATATCTCTGACCCTTCTTCACTATGCCAGGTAAAGAGAAAATTGGGCGCGGCTTCGAGCAGGCGTCTAAAGTGGTAAAAGCGATTGGCCAGTACTCTCCGTGCTGGGGGAATGCCGAGCGCGTAACGCACCGCATCATTAAAAAATGGCGAGTGTTCTTTCTGACCGGGAAAATGTTCCTGCGTGATGCCAGCGATGATGATCGCATCGTACTGTTGCAGGTTACTCTGCTCCAGTGTCATAAGTTGAATCTGGCCACTCTCCTGTGCTGCGAAGTTGGCACGTTCAAGCGCGCGCCCGAGCCAGGTACGAAACTCCGTCCAGTTGATCTTGAGGCTGCGCCCTTCGATGGCGCGGCGCATCGCAGCAATCTCGGTGATGATTGCGGCACCTGCGGCATCGTTGCCATATGATTGCCAGATACCGATACTACTGAGGCTCTGCTGCAACGCATCCAGCAACTCAATGGGTGAGTGGGGTTTGTTGTCGATAAACTGGAGCAACGGCGCAGCGGCGGCTTCAATGCTATTGAGTAGCGCATGCACTGAGGCGGTATCGACATGGCTCCACGGCAGTCGTCGTTGGCGCAGTTCGATGTGCTTGCGATAGCGCGCCATACCGCGCGCGATGTTTTCGTGCAACACAATATCCTGTTCAAAACGATAGACGGTTTTGTTCAACGTTTCGCGCGGCAGGTCGGGAAAGACAAACGGTGACTTGAGTGTATCGAGCAGCGGTTGCTGGTCATAATCCTCTTCGACCGCCTCCAGCCAGCGTTCCATCGTCGCGGCGGCACGGGTGGTGGAGAGCGCCCAGCCGGAATGATCCTTTAATGTGACTGATTCGCGTTCCAGCAGTGCGCGCAGACGACGTGCGAGTCGACGATCTTCGGTGACGACCGCGATGCGTCTTTTGCCGCTGTGTAACCATGCGCGCAGCTGTGTGATGACGGCAATCGCTTCTTGTTCGGCACCTGCCGCCTGATAACAATGGACGGTGTCGATACATGGACTTTGCGGCTGCTGCTGTGCAAAGTCGGCGGCACGTGCAGCAAGGGGGCGTGTGTGTGCACTTGCGATTTCGTTGTTATTGCCCAGTGGAGGATAGACCTGATTGAGTAGCGCGCTGTAATCACTGGATATTGCATCGATGGATTGTGGCTCAGGGAGTTGATGCAGCAGTGAGTGGATGACCGCATCGGGATGATAATCCTCTGCGGCGACGGCGGCATCATTATTTCCCTGCAATAGCAGTTGCAGCTGGCCGCGTTCGATCAGTGTTGTGAGCCATTTTTTTTCCGCCGGGATGAACTGATAGTAACCGGCGACATAAAATTGGGTGGCCGATGTGATGTGTAACAGGCTGGCGGCCAGGCGTTCAATGTAGTCGCTCTGCGGATCGATCACGCCCTCTTCACGTTGCTGTTGATGCCACGCCTGCCACAGCGTGTGGACTAGATAGGCCTCGCGTGATAGCGCGCTGATATCGCTTTCGTGCTTATTATCAGTGCTGTCATGTGTACTACCGTAGGCCTGTTCGAGCTGTGCGATAAAGGTGTCGACTTCATCCGGCAGGGTGATGTGATGGCAGGTGAGTTCATCAAAGAGTTTGATCAACGATTCACTCAACGACCATGGACTACTGCTGCCAAAGAGGTTGGGGAACTTTTCCAGCGCCTCCACCAGCATCAATTCACATCCCTGTGCGGAGAGGCGGGTGTGGCTGGCGGGGGTGGTCATCTCGACCCAGCCGCGCAGGGTGTTGATCGTTGGCCCGAGCAGTGCCGGGATGCCGAGTGTCTGCGCCTGTTTGAGTAGCGCCTGACGTAGCGGCGCGATGGCGTTGAGTGTCGGCAACAGTACGATGCAGTGGGTGAGGTCGCCACGTTGGCGCGCGGAGGTCGATGCAACGTCCGGCAGGTGTTGTG
>CALZIG010000300.1 GCA_945787585.1 uncultured Gammaproteobacteria bacterium
ACCCGATACCTGCCACCAGCGGTTCGACTCAATTCCAGCAACTTAACCGCTGTAGAACTGATATCAAGCCCAATTAATGGTGGTGCTTTTTTCTTAAAAAGTTGCACCCTAAATTTCCTTATAGCCCATTAACGATTTGGACAATCTGTTATTGTGTGATCTTAATCTCATATCAATATTAGGTATCAAGTTATTAAAAAACAATGTTTATTCATTAACGTCACAGATGTTATCGTCCGCAATCGTAAAAAGTTTTATACTAATTGTTAAGATAACTAAATGATCTATATTTTGCCTGGCCCCTAACGATGAAATTCTTAAAAAAACTGTTCAAAACAGCACTGATTACCCTGTCGTCTCTCTTTGTGCTCGGTATTGCCTCGGTTTTAGGCGTCTATCTCTATCTTTCACCTGACCTGCCCTCTATCGAAACGCTCAAAGATGTCCAATTACAGGAGCCTCTACGCGTCTATAGTGCAGATAAAAAGCTGATTTCTGAATTCGGCGAAATGAAACGTTCGCCACTAAAATATGATGAAATCCCCTCTTCGATGGTCAATGCCATCCTCTCAGCAGAGGATAACCGTTATTTTGAGCACCCCGGCGTCGATTATCAGGGCATCCTCCGTGCAATAATCAATCTCGCCCTCACTGGCAAAAAATCGCAGGGTGGTAGCACCATCACCATGCAGGTAGCGCGTAATTTCTTTTTAAGCAGCGAAAAAACCTACTTGCGCAAAGTGAATGAGATTTTCCTCGCCTTTAAAATCGAAAACGAGTTATCAAAAGAAGAGATCCTTGAACTCTACCTCAACAAAATCTACCTTGGTCACCGTGCCTACGGAATCGCTGCAGCCGCACAGGTCTATTACGGCAAAACCATTGATCAGTTAAATATCGCCGAAATGGCGATGATTGCAGGCCTGCCTAAAGCACCATCACGTTTTAATCCTATTACCAACTCTCAACGCGCGGTGACCCGTCGTAATTATGTGCTGGGCAGGATGCATGCACTCAACCATATCGACAGCGATGTTTATATAGAAGCCAAAGAAGCGCCAGACAGTGCCAGCCTCCACGGACTCTCGATTGAAGTTCATGCACCTCATATTGCAGAAATGGTCCGCGCACAAATAGTAAAACAGTATGGTGAAGAGCAAACCTATACCGGTGGTTACAGTGTCATTACCACCATCGACTCACGTCTACAGCAAGCTGCTAATGATGCCCTGCGCAATGCCCTGCTCGAATATGATGCGCGCCACGGCTACCGCGGCATCGCGGGGCATATCGATTTTGCACAGCTCACTGGCATCAATTCATTGGATGAAATTTTCATCAACATCCCCAATGTCGCTCACCTAACCTCGGCCTATGTACTAGCCGCAGAAGAGGATGCAATCACGGTACTGCTCGACACCGAATCAGACCCTGTTGTCCGCATTCCCTGGGGGGGGCTCTCATGGGCGCGTGAATATATTAATGACAATCGATTGGGCCCAAAACTGACTACGGCATCCGATGTTGTGAAAGCAGGCGACCTTATATATGTACAACCCGATGATGAAAATGGCTGGCGCCTATCACAACCCCCGCAGGCCGAAGGCGCGCTGGTTTCAATCTCGGCACAGGATGGGCACATCATTGCCCTTACCGGTGGATATGATTTTCATCGCAGTAACTTCAATCGCGTCACACAGGCCACCCGCCAGCCGGGTTCGAACTTCAAACCTTTTATTTACTCGGCGGCCCTTGAAAAAGGGTTTACCCCAGCGAGTATCATCAATGATGCCCCCGTTGTGTTTGATGACGACGAATTAGAGAGCGCCTGGCGCCCAGAGAATTATAGTGGCAAGTTTTTTGGGCCAACTCGACTGAGGCAGGCACTCATCAAGTCGCGTAACCTTGTTTCAATTCGTCTCATGCGCTCCATCGGCATCCCTTATGCGCTCGAGTACGTGAGCCGCTTCGGCTTTGATGTTGAGAGTCTCCCCAGAGATCTTTCATTGGCACTCGGCAGTGGTGTAGTCACCCCGCTACAACTCTCGGCAGGCTATGCAGTCCTTGCGAATGGCGGCTACCGTGTTATGCCACATTACATAAAACAGATTACGGACGCTGATGGGAATCTTCTGCTTGAGGCCCACCCTGCCACTGTCTGCCGTGAAAACTGCGTGATTTCCGCCGACGAAATCGATGCGCTTATCCTCGGTGAGTCACCCACAGACATGCCGCAACGGCCAGTCAATATCGCTGAGCGTGTCGCATCTGAGGAAAATATCTATTTAATGACATCGATGCTACGTGATGTCATCAAGTACGGTACCGGACGACGCGCATTGCAACTTAAACGTAATGACCTCGCTGGTAAAACCGGCACGACTAATGATCAAAAGGATGCGTGGTTTTCCGGCTACAACGCCGACATCGCCACAATTGCCTGGGTAGGCTTCGATCAGGTTCGCTCGCTGGGGAGTCGCGAAACCGGGGGCCGTGCCGCGCTGCCGATGTGGATCCATTATATGAAAGAGGCCCTGAAAGATATCCCTGAAAAACCACTTGAACGGCCGCCCGGTATGGTCACGGTTCGTATTGACCCCGAAAATGGTCTGCTCGCGGAAAGCAATCACCCCGGCGCGATTTTTGAAACGTTCAGAAGTGAACATGCCCCAACACGCTATAGTAAACCGGTCACTGAGCAGCCACCATTAGTCGATGATGATGATCCATCTACAACAACCATTGATGCGCCGCCGCCGCAGCTTTTCTAATCGCTCACCCAATCGGCCTACCCATGCGACACACAAAGAGTGACCCGCGCATCCGCAAGCAGCTTGCGGTAGATGCGGCCCGCATCATGTCTCAGGAAGGCATTTCAGATTTTCACGCGGCCAAGCTCAAGGCAGCAGCGCGCGCTGGCATCCAGCATGAGCAGGCCTTGCCAAGCAATGCGGAGGTTGAATTAGCCCTCAAAGAGTATCAGGCCATTTTCAGGCCAGAACAACAAGCCGCTCGACTCAACACACTTCGGAAAACTGCGATTACCATCATGCGCCTGTTGAAAGACTTTTCACCACGTCTGGTTGGCCCCGTGCTGCGCGGCACCGCAGACACCCACGCGGCCATCAATATTCATCTCTTCACCGACAGTGGCCAGGCGATTGACTTCTTCTTAATGGAACGCCACATCCCCTTCACCATCAGTGAATGTGAATACCATTTCAACGAGAATGACCTTCGACGCCAACCATGCTATCTCATTAAAGATGATGACATCGATGTTGAGTTGACCCTCTTTCCTGAAATAGGTATCCGCCAGGCACCAAAAAGCCCGCTGGATAACAGACCGATCCAGCGGGCCTCTATTGCCGAGGTAGAAAAACTACTGCGGTAGGTTGAGATGCGACTAGCGCTTATCGACGTCCTCGTAATCGCGTACATCCTTACCCATATACATCTGACGTGGGCGACCGATCCGCTGCCCCGGCTCGCCAATCATCTCCATCCACTGTGATACCCAGCCCACTGTCCGCGCGACCGCAAACATCACGGTAAACATATTGGTCGGAATACCCAGCGCTTTATAGATAATGCCTGAGTAAAAATCGACATTCGGGTAGAGCTTCTTCTTAACAAAGTACTCATCTTTGAGTGCAATTTCTTCCAGTCCCATCGCCAGTTCAAACAGCGGGTCGTTGGGATCACCAAACTTTTCTAATACCTCATGACACATCTTGCGAATTATTGTGGCGCGAGGATCATAGTTTTTATAGACACGATGGCCAAAACCCATCAAACGAAATGGATCATCTTTATCCTTCGCCTTCGCGATATATTTTGCAATATTGGAGGTATCACCAATCTCGTTCAGCATATGCAGCACCGCTTCATTAGCACCGCCGTGAGCAGGCCCCCATAGTGCAGTGATGCCGGACGAGATACAGGCAAACGGATTTGAACCTGAGCTGCCCGATAAACGTACCGTTGCTGTACTCGCATTTTGCTCATGATCTGCATGCAGAATAAAGATCATATCCAGTGCCTTTTCGGCAACCGGGTCGACCACATACTCTTCGCTGGGCACCGAAAACATCATGTGCAGCAGATTGCCACAGTAGCTAAGATTATTTTTTGGATAGATAAAAGGTTCGCCAATCGAATATTTATAACAGGCCGCGGCGATAGTCGGCATCTTCGCGATCATCCGATATGCGGCAATCTCACGATGTCGCGGATCGTGGACATCAGTCGAATCGTGGTAAAACGCCGACAGTGATCCGACAACACCGACCATGCTCGCCATCGGGTGAGCATCGTGATA
>CALZIG010000301.1 GCA_945787585.1 uncultured Gammaproteobacteria bacterium
AGGCTGTAATCGCCCTCGCGATCATTTAGCAGGCTTGCAAAGCCACGTTTAACTTCATCTGCTTTATTAAATGCGAATTGCCATTTGTCATCGACGTGAGTGGCCGCATCCTGCCACGCTTCTCTTACGCCTTCAAAGGCGATGTCAGGCCACGCCTGATGGGAATGGCCTGTTAGCAAGAGTCGTTTATCGACCTGAAATTGCGTGTAGTGATACGCAATAGGGTTGATATCACGCTGAAAATCGGCTGCAGTGAGATTCTTTGGCATCATTTAAAGGGCGTTACGGATGGCCCACAGGTCGGGAAAGAGTGTTGCGTGCAGGGTTTTATAGAGGTAATCGACGCCCATTGAGCCACCCGTGCCGATCTTGTTGCCGATGGTGCGTTCAACCATTTTAATGTGTCGATAACGCCACTCCTGTAGTCCCTCATCGAGATCTATCAACTGCTCACAGAGTTGTGTCAGCAACGACTCATCTTTGTAGATCTTAATTAATTGCTGCTGCACAGCTGGATTAAGCTCGGGTGGTTTGGTGAGATCGCGTGTCAACGCCGACGGCGGCATCGGGTAGCCACTGTCATTCAGACAGTGTAAAAAGCTGTCCCATATACTCGGCTGCAGCAGCAGCGATTCAAGTCGATCACGTGCTGCCAAGCCCTGTGGGTAGTGGGCGAACACACTGGGATTGCGTCTGCCGAGGATGAACTCGATTTCGCGAAACTGGGTAGATTGAAAGCCGCTGGCACTTTCCAGTCTATCGCGAAATGCGCGGAATGATACCGGACTGAGTGTCTCGATGATATCCATCTGTGCGACTAGTAGCTTGAGGATATGTAGCACTCGTTTGAGGTTTCTCAGCGCTATCGGGAGGTTGTTCTGTGTCAGTGCCGTCTGGAAGTCGGTGAGTTCATGAATGATCTGCTTGAACCATAATTCATAGACCTGATGGGTGATGATGAATAGCATCTCATCATGCTCTGGATCCTTTGATAATGGCTGCTGAAGTGCCAGCAATTCATCGATCTTGAGGTATTTATTATAGGTTAAAGACATGATTTGATTATGTCATTAATTTAACTGGACGCAAGGGAAGTTACCGCGATAGCCATTTTCATCAGAAGCTAACTAAAGGCCGAATCACTGTCGGGCTGATCGCTTCGATGCACCAGAAACGCAACCACCGATGCTTCAGCAGTTTTTAGCCCATCGGCATAGAGGCTGCATTCGAGTGTATATTTCTTATTCTTGATATCAATGACCTGAGCACGCAGTTCAAGGCCTTGTTTATTAGGGGTCGGCGCGAGATATTTGATGTTAAGCATGCCGGTGGCAAAGCGATAATAGGGCGCAGACATTAGTGGCCTGTTTTCGTTACGAATGGCGGTCGCCATCGCAGTGGCCATGCAGTGGCAGTCGATCAGCGTGGCAATAATTCCCCCGCAGGTGACCCCATCCCAGCCGACATGGTGCGGTGCTGGCTGCCAGTGACAGACCCCTTCGTCACCCTCCCAGTAACTGTGAATCTTTAGCCCTGCAGCATTATCGCTGCCGCAACCGAAACAGACATCGCCCGGCATCGCATGTTGGAAATATTCATGTTCGGCCATCAAAGACTCCTCAATTTAGACAATGCGCCACAGGTCCATGAAATGGTCCGCAGGCATAGCAAGCAATGCTTCCTGATCCTGCATTAATGCGGCCAGTTGCGCTTTTTTTGAAGTGGAATAGTGTTGTGCCAGGTTATCGTGAAATTTGAGTTCGAGTAGAGGGTAGGCATCACTACGTCGACGGCGGTGGCCAATCGGATATTCGATCACGGCTTCTTCAATCGATTCGTTTTCAAAGTGAACTACGACCCGATTGCCGATGGAACGTTTATCCGCCGCTAGATAGTCATCACTAAATTTTTTATCTTCGGTGACCTGCATCTTGTCACGTAGTTGATCGATGCGAGGGTCGGCGGCGATTTTATCGCTGTAATGATGACTCTCCAGCGTACCAAATAGTAGCGCAATCGCAACCGCGTATTGCAGTGAGTGATCACGATCAGCAGGATTATGCAGCGGTCCGGTTTTGTTGATGATACGCATGGCAGCTTCCTGTGTGTGGAGCTCAATGCGTGTGATCTGTTCAATATGTGGCGCCACAGCGCTGTGCAATTTGACGGCGCACTCAACGGCGGTCTGGGCATGAAACTCGATCGGATATGAAACCTTGAAGAGGATGTTTTCCATCACGTAGCTACCAAATGGCTTGTTGACGATAAGTGGCTGAGCTTTAAAACAGACAGCTTCGAATCCCCATTGAGGAGTGGTTAGGGTATTGGGATAACCCATCTCACCATCGAGTGCCATGAGCGCGTGCCGCACCGCGCGTGAGGTCGCGTCACCGGCCGCCCAGGATTTGCGCCAGCCGGTATTGGGTGCGTGACGATAGCTGCGTAATGTGCCGCCATCCACCCAGGCATTGGAGAGGGCGTTGATGATCATCTGTCGATCACCGCCCAGCAGTTTTGTCGCGACTGCCGTTGAAGCGATTTTAACCAGAATCACATGATCAATCCCGAGCCGATTAAAGCTGTTTTCAAGCGCCAGGATGCCCTGTATTTCGTAGGCGATGATCATGGTTTCGATAACGTTGCGCATGGTTAAGGGGGGTAACTGCTCATTCTTGTGACGATTTCGATAGTCGGCACAGGCGAGGATGGCGCCGAGATTATCGGAAGGATGGCCCCATTCAGCGGCGAGCCAGGTGTCGTTGTAATCGAGCCAGCGCACCATTGTGCTGATGTTGAATGCCGCCTGGAGTGGGTCGAGCAGGTAATCTGTGCCTGGGATCGGAACGCCATTGGTGAGTGTTGCCCCGGGCACGATTGGCCCGAGTCGTTGACGGCACTCATCCATTTGCAGCGCGAGGATAC
>CALZIG010000302.1 GCA_945787585.1 uncultured Gammaproteobacteria bacterium
CGATGGTGAGGGTGCCGAAAGGGTGTTGATTGGGCACGCAGCGCGGCAGTGGGTTGTCTGGTAGCTTAAAAAGCTGCGTCAATGCGGGGTCCCATTCGAGGGTCTCGATGTTTAACAGTAGCGTGCGAGAGGCGTTGACGCGATCGACGATGTAGGGGCGTTCATCGAGGAGTTGATGTAACAGGAAACTACTCATAGGACCCCAGCAGAGGCGCTGTTGTTGATAGGCTTCGCTGACGTCTGGCAATTTTTCGATACACCATAATAGCTTGCCGGCGCCGTAGTGGGGGGATAAAAACAGCCCGCTCGATTGATGTACCTGTGCGGCGTGGGGTTCAAACTGTTTGATCCAGTCTGCGCTACGACGATCCTGCCAGCTGATGATCGGCGAGAGTGGCACGCCGCTCTGTTTATCCCAGCAGACAACGTTGGAGCGTTGCGTCGCCATGCCCGCCGCGACGATATCAGTGAGTTCGATGGTGGATGCTGCCGCGGCTTCCTGGATCGCCGCTTGAATCGACAGCAATAGCGCTTCGGCGCGGTACTCAACATGATCACCCGCACTTACCTCTGCTTCGATGGGGCAGGTGCCGTGCGATAGCATTTGTCCTTGCGCATTAAATACGAAGGCGCGGCTCGCGTGCCCCCCCTGATCAATAATAAGATAGAGCGGCGCGCGATGAGTGGCCGACGGGTTCAAATCTGTCCTCTGAGTTTTGCCCACGCAATGCCAAGGTACTCATGAATCATTTTTTCTGAGTTGCGCAGTGCATGGGCGTTGGGAAAGAAATCACCGGGGCTTAACCGGTCGGCTTGCAGTACGGCGTGATTGGTGGGGGCGGCGATGGGTGACATGCCCTGTTTATGAAATAAGGCCATTGAACGTGGCATATGCGATGCGGAGGTGACGAGTATAAAATCATCGCCAGCGATTAATGTTTTGATGTTGAACGCCTGGTCTTTGGTATCCAGTGATGCTTTATCGAGTGTGATGGCGTGCTCCTCAACGCCCATCAGTAACGCCACGGTCTGCATTGTTTCTGCTTCGGACTTGTCATCAAAGAGGTGGCCGCCAGAAAGAATCAGTCGGCTTCCGGAGGTCATTTTATATAGCCGTACCCCTTCAGTGAGGCGTGTCAGCGTGGTTGTGTTTATCTGGCTGGTCACAGGCACGGTTGGGTCTGAGGTATGTCCGCCGCCAAGCACTACGATATGTTTTATCGCATGGCTACTTTCAGCAGGATGACTCAGGTAGGCAGGGTACTGGTTTTCAAGTGAGACGAGTAATGCATTACTGATGGGGGGCAGGCTAAATAAGGTGAGCGTGGTGATGCCGAAAAGTATCAAGACTTTCCCGCTGCGCGCTCTTTTTGTGCAGATCAACATGATAAGACCGAGTAGTACTGCAAGGATCGATAGTGGCAGGGGGCTCAGCAGTGCAGCCGCTATTTTTTTTAGTAGAAACATACCGCTATTATAACGCTAGCGTAGCGTTTTGGACGGTTAGTTGGCAGTTAAAGATGAATAAAAAATTTGTGCTGATGGTGGTCTGTTTTATGGTGCCATCTGTTGTTGTAATTGACTACGCTGCTCGAGCAACTCTTTAACCTGTCTTGCCTGGTCCATGGCTTGTTTGCCGTGAGTTAGTGGCAGTAAAATATTGGGCGTGATGTTAGTGACATCATCTGTGCTGGCAACTTCCTGTACTGCTGGTTTTGGTTCCGGCGGCGGTATCTTAGTCGCGTCGAGTAAAATCACTTCGCTTTTAACGCCTTTTTGTGAGTTATCCGCACTGGAAAAATGCCACTGGCCATTTTCATCTTTCCACTTGTGAACTTTGATTTTGGGGGTTGCTTGCGCCGAGTCTGTAGTCTCTGTCGACATTGATACCTGTGAGGTTAATCCGGCGACGGTTGATTGCATATTCTGTGGGATCTCTGGCATACCAAGTTCGGGCATTTTGATATTGTTTAATGATAGAAGTGATGCCCCATTTTTGTCTTTAAGATAGAAAGGCGCAACCACGGCGAGTACGACCACTCCCATCAGTAGTTTGACAAATATTTTCATGAGTTCCCCTCTGCTGCTGTATTGACGGCATAGGTTTTATCGTCATTTTGTTGCCATTTGAGAGGGTGATTTGGCGTAATTACTCAGTTTTTTGGCTGTTTTAATGATTCACCGCAATTAGTTTTTGACACTGGATTAGTATTAATATTATTAAGCTTATGTTATTTAAGGAAAAATAATAGTTGGTACGTTTAGTGCTGTGTATTATGTGAAGCGTACAAAAAGCCCCCCTTTTTTTACGCTTCACCTCCCTCGATTTAGGGCGCCGTAGTTGGCGCCCTTTTTTTATCTATGAAAAAGGACGAGGACGAGGACGAGGACGAGGGCAAGGGCAAGGGCAAGGGCAAGGTAATACCTTTGTACCAAATAGTGTCATTTTAGTGAATTAATCACCCTATTCTATTGAAAAAATTATTGATTATGGTGTTGTATCGGTTATTGCAATGAACAGTAGGCGTATAGTGAGGGTTGGCTATGAATTAAATTCATTACAAATGGCATTGATATTGAAATGGTATCTGTGATACAACTACAAACACGTAAAGTGTATTTGAAATGCAATTACGTATTTGTAGTTGTTTTTTATGATGTTAATCGTTAAAGGGAGTGGAATTATGAGTCAAAGTGTTTATGACAGAATTGGCGGTGAACCGGCTGTAAATGCGGCAGTTGATCTATTTTATCGTAAAGTGCTGGCAGA
Source organism: uncultured Gammaproteobacteria bacterium (assembly GCA_945787585.1). Taxonomy (GTDB): domain Bacteria; phylum Pseudomonadota; class Gammaproteobacteria; order SZUA-140; family SZUA-140; genus SZUA-76. The sequence goes on from CALZIG010000302.1 coordinate 2,771, forward strand.
TGATCGAATCAACAGTTTTTTTGAAGGCACCGATATGGATAAGCAGGCTGCCAAGCAGAAGGCTTTCTTAACCATGGCGCTGGGTGGCCCGCATAACTATACCGGCGCAGATATGCGCAGAGGCCATGCCCACCTGGTTGAGCGTGGTCTGAATGACTCGCATTTTGATGCGGTGATGGAGCATTTAGGTGCAACATTGAAAGAGTTAGGCGTTGCTGATGATCTGATTGGTGAAGCGGCCGCCATTGCCGAGAGCACTCGAAATGATGTACTGGGTAAGTAGTCATTATCCGTAAATCAAGGCAGTTGTTATGACTAAAGTCGTCTATCAAGGCCGCTCGTTTGAGCGGCTTGACGATGAATCGGTGTTGAGGTGCCTGTTGCGAAACGGTATCCGCGCACCGTATTCATGTGAGAGTGGCGCATGCCAGGCTTGCACGATGCGGGCGATCAACGGCACGCCGACTACCGTATCGCAGGAAGATCTTAAAGAGACTCAAAAAACATTGGGTTATTTCAAGGCGTGCGTCTGTAGGCCGGAAGAGGACCTTGAAGTTACTTTACTTGATGATGCCCAGAAACATAAGTACCAGATGGAAGTGGTTGAAAAGACGCTGCTTAATAATGAGATCCTACGGCTGCGATTGGCCTGTGACGAACCGTTTGAATACCGTGCTGGACAGTTTATCAATATCTTTAAAGGTGATTTGATTCGGAGCTATTCGATCGCTTCACTGCCAGGGCAGGATGAGATGCTTGAGTTTCATATTAAACGTGTACCGGGCGGAGTAGTGAGCCACTGGTTAAGTGATGGGGTACAGCTCGGTGACCCACTCACCGTGACAGGCCCGATGGGCGAATGTTTTTATCATGAAGCGGAGAGTGTAGAGGGGGTGCTGGCAGTCGGGACTGGCTCTGGTTTAGCGCCGCTGTGGGGGATTGTGCGTGATGCATTAACGCAGGGGTACGAGAAGCCTATTATCCTTTGCCATGGCGCCATGAAGCCTGAGAATCTCTATTATGTGGATGAGTTACGTGAGCTTGAAGCGAGGTATGAAAATTTCAGTTATTTCCCCTGTGTATCCGCGCCCGATGAAGGTGAATTGTTGACGGATTTGTCGTTAGGATTTCCAAATGATGTCGCGTTTATGAAGCAGCCATCACTGGCGAAATGGCAGGGATTTCTGTGCGGCCATCCAGAGATGGTGAATAATACCAAAAGGATGGCGTTTTTAGCTGGTGCGGCCTTGAAGAATATACATGCAGATCCGTTCGTAATGGCTTCACCCACGTAAATTATTAGTTTATTTGAATTTATTCCGATTTTCCCTTGATGATGATGGGGCTACTCTGTTAGTATTCACCTCGTCGTAAATGCAGGTGCGGGGTGGAGCAGTTTGGTAGCTCGTCGGGCTCATAACCCGAAGGTCGTAGGTTCAAATCCTACCCCCGCTACCAATAATATCTAAGCTGTATCACTGACTCCCCTTTTATTTTATCGCTGCCCGATGTTCAGTCGGACATTCAGTGAACTCCCCTATAATTTTTTTCGAAATGGCTCAGAGATGCTTTATGTATTGATGGCTGAATTTTAGCGCGTAACTTTATTGATGTATGTGGCATGAAAAACCCCTGCCTGGCAGGGGTCTGTCACGCCTATTTATCGATATGAGAGCGTGCTGTTTAGCGCTGCAAAAATCGATGTTGGGAGAAGCCAAGTAGAATGAGGCCGGCAGACAGGAGCCAGATGACACCTGGCTCGGGTGCATCGACAATCTCGATACTGCCGCCTGAAATATCTGTTGGCAGTGCGAAACCAAGATCGTCACCGAGGAAGTCAAAGAATGGGTCGATGCCAGCGCTGAATGATAGTGCGCTTGTGCCGAGTCCCAGCGTGTTAAAGGTGAGGCTAAACAGGTTGATATCAGAAGAACCATCCTGATTGATTAATGAGCCGAGTGAGACTTCAAACATGTTGACAGTACCGGCGGTGGAGCTATCTACGCCAGAAATAGAATCGCCAGGTCCATCAAGAAAAATGTCGAAGGACGATGAGTCTAAAGAGAGCAGGCTGCTATCCCAGCTAACGTTAAAGTCGAATGCGCCCACGTATTCGTTTGATAATCCAGATAAGCCGACATTGACCGTCGCTTGGTCACCGAGGTTTACAGTCTGTGACGCTGGGGTGAAGTTCAGCATCGGAATGGCAAACACCTGACTGCTTAGCAATAGACTTGCCGCAAACATGCACCCTGTGATCTTTCTGATAAGTTTCATTATTTATCTCCTGCATTTGTGGGGTATTGTTCCCCGCTGTCGTGAAGGCGCTATTTTGGTAGCGCTTTATTTTAATATTTTGTTTGTCTCTCGGAACTGATACATACAGTACCGAGAGATTTAGCCTGATTGAGCGCTTTTACTGGCACCGCGCATTGGTACACTGTTGTGTGCATTGGCGAGCATCGAGAACATTGATGGTGCCGTTACCGTCGATATCTCGTGGATCGTCTGGACCGCTAGCCGGCGTATTACGTGCCGCGATGATCAGGCTGATATCGCTGCGGTCAACATCACCATCAGCATCGATATCGCAGACTGCAGGTGGCTGTACTCCCCCAAGATCGACATCGACTGTACAGAAGTTGCCTGCGCCATCAGTGGCTTTCACAACACCGCTTCCGGGTAGATTGTTATCCAGTAATGAAGCATTAAAGCTAATGAGTCCATCGCCAGGGGTAAATGGCGTCACAGTTAAACTTAGATTGGTTGCGCCGGGTTCGAGTGCAACAAAGAATACGCCAGTGTCTTCATCAATCTGTCCGTTGCCGTTGAGATCTTCGCCGGGATCAAGTACCCCATTGCCATTGGTGTCTTCAGTGGGGCGACTATCTTCCGCAGACCCTTGTAGTGATGGCGGTGGTCCTGCTAACAGTGATGAGCTGCAGATGGGGGCATTTGCGTCACCGACCGGATTGATAAATTCAAATAGCGCGCCACCGGGATAGATGTACGAATCGAAGCCGTTATAACCTTCTACTGTAATACCGTGCGCACCGCCAGAAGAGGTGAGATGCGTGCCGTCGGTGAGGGGTAACGTGGCTGCAGAGAAACTAGTCCCGGCAATGGGAGTGAAGCTTCCAGCGCCGACCAGTGCACCATCAAGCAGAATGGTGCTGAGATCAGCATTGTTGGCGATCAAGGTGAGAAAGTTCTGGGCAAATTGAGCGCCACCGACCGTTGAGAAAGTATAGTCAGGCAGGTACTGCTCTGCCGGTATCATGTTCCCCATGGCGGGGTCGCCGAGGGTCGCACCAGGTGAGCTTTGTCCTGTCATAAACTGAACAACGTAAATGGGTTTACTTCCAGCAAAGACGTGATTACCAGCGAGAGCGGCAGTTTCAATGAAGTCACCCCGGTTGATGGTGCCGATGCTTACTGCGTCCTGGGTAACGTCTGTGCCATCTTCTGAAGCGATGATGCGGTAGATTGATCCACTCGGGCGGTTAGGCAGATTTGAGACTAGCGCGCTGTTTCCCCAGCTCTGAACGGGCTGTGCGACTTCAAATATATGGTCGCAGGCCGTGGTGCCGTTGGGTACCTGTGTGCAGTAATTACCGTTCACGACACCGACAGGGCGATCAGCACTGATCAATGTTCCGGTAAGGCTGCCAGCGAGGCCCGAGCTGCTCGAGGAGCGCCCGTGGTAACCTTCGCCTCGATTAAGGACGACATCAAATGGGACTCCCGCTGGGCGACCGGTGAGCGCGTTGTTGGGAGTTATGGTGACGGTAGTGTTGTCAAAACCAGCATAAACAATAAACTCACCACCACCAAAGCGTGCGTTATAGGTGGCTACAATATATTCGGTATTGAAGGTGTCCACGGGCAGACCTAGCGCTGCATCTGAGGTCGCAGGTGCCCTGTTAATTAGATAGGCAACGAATTCATCACTCGCGAATGCGTGAACGGCATTGTTAGCAATTGAATTGATGCCCCATGCACTGGAAGCTGTTGCAGGGAGTGTCACTATTGTAACCGTTCCCGGCGCCACAGCAACGGTGGTGCTGAAGGTGGGCGCGTTGACCGGGTACTCAACCGTCACGCTAGTGGCGACATCACTTGTGAGGTGTAATTCAATGTTTGGAGCGCTTAACTGGGGAAGGAAAGAGAGGATAAAATCGGTGCCCTTATTGTCTAATGCGGCGTGCGCAGTTCCGATAAATAATGTCAGCAGGCCTATCAGGATTAGCGGTAGTGGCTTGAGTTTTCTTTGCTTCATATCGTGCCCTCCATAACTTAGATTGAGTGCGGCAACTGCCGCGCCGTGAAACTTAGAATTGACGTAATAATTTCTCCTTA
>CALZIG010000303.1 GCA_945787585.1 uncultured Gammaproteobacteria bacterium
CGAAAGACTTCAACTCTTACGGCTCACGCCGCGGTAACCACGAAGTGATGATGCGCGGCACCTTCGCCAACATCCGTCTGCGCAACTTGCTCGCACCGGGCACCGAAGGGGGCGTTACCCGTCACCTGCCCGATGGTGCCGCGATGTCAATCTACGACGCCTCCGCGCAATATCAGGCTGAGGGCACGCAGTTGATCGTCCTTGCGGGCAAAGAGTACGGCACCGGTTCATCACGTGACTGGGCCGCCAAAGGGCCAAAATTACTCGGCATCAACGCGGTCATCGCAGAAAGCTTCGAACGCATTCACCGCTCCAATCTGCTCGGCATGGGCATCCTGCCACTACAGTATAAACCGGGTGAAAGCGCGACCAGTCTGGGGCTGACGGGTGAAGAGAGCTTCGCCATCAGCGGGCTCAATGCGTTGACACCGGGGCAGGCGGTGAATGTGATCGCCACCGCGGCAGATGGCACCAGCAAAACCTTTGAGGTGCTCACACGCATCGACACTGCGAATGAAGTTGAATATTTCCGCCACGGTGGCATCCTTTCGTACGTGCTACGCCAGACCCTCGCCGCGTCATAATGCGGTATCAAAAGGCACTCACCGCACTGAGCATTTTGCTCAGTGCTTTTTTAACGCAGTCGTCACACGCGATCGTCAATATTGAAGAGATGCGCGGTAAACCACAACAGGACGGCTGGAGCGGTAACGCCAGCCTCTCGATCAGTGGCGATTCTGGCAACACCAACAAATCCAGCACCAGTGTGGACGGACAACTCTACTGGCGGCGCGACAACATCACCCGCCTGATCGCTGCCAGCTACACTTACGGGGTCAACAATCGTCATCGAGACACCAATAAAGGGTTCGTTCATTTACGTCACATCACACAACGCACCCCCTTCATGGCAATGGAAGTGTTTACGCAGGCGACACGCAACGAGTTTTCACGGCTCACGCTACGCGCACTGTTAGGCGCGGGGGCTCGCCTGACCCTTCACGACGATAATGCCGCTAACGCGACCCATCTCGGCCTCGGCGCATTCTATGTGAGCGAGACCCTCGAAGAGCGCCCCGGACTCACTGATGGTGGCAATGAAAAGTTCTGGCGTGCGAACCTCTATCTCGCACTGCGCTATCAACTCAACGACTATACCCGTATCACCAGCACTACGTATTATCAGCCCGCACTCAACAATCGCAGTGATTACCGTATTCTCGAAGAAGGCAGCCTGAAGGTAAAACTGGCTAAGACGCTCAATCTTAAGCTCTCAGTCGAGATGGCTCACGACAGCGAACCCCCTCAGCAGGTTCAGAAAACCGATATCAGTTATAAAACGGGTATTGAATATCGATTTTAACCCACTCCGGGGAACACTAGTGACCTGTCAATTTTATGGCGAAAAAATGGCATTCAGTGTATAATCGGCTCCAGTTGCCGTCTCTCTATTTTCCTGAAGACGCAATTTAAACGTTTGGAGAGCAATCTCTTGAATGATACTTTCAGTACTTGTGGAGGAAGCAGTAATGGCGGCTGAACTGAGAAAATACCCCCGAATCAACACAGCACTTGAAATCAACTATTCATTGGACGATGCCAGCGACGTGGCCTCCAACCAGTTCATCGGAACAGTGACCGACCTCAGCAAAAGCGGTGCAGGCCTGCTGGTAGACCAGATCCATCGCCCAGACGACCTGGTCTGTCTCGAAGGCGTTGGCGGCGCACAAAAGCCGCTAAATAGCGTAGTTAAATGGGTAAGAAAGACCCAGGGGAAATATCGTATCGGGGTGAAATTCGTTCATTCTGCTACCTGACCCCGCGTTTTAAATTCGCTCACGTTCTTCACATTTAGCAATTCTAATCCCCTCTGTTGCACGCCAGGCTGGCGATGTAACAGCTGGGGGGCTCATCGCCCTCCGCGACATTCTCTAAACCTGCTGTTTTTGTCCCCTGACAGACAGGGTAGAATATCCAGCACCCCAAGCAACATTCAATCGCTGCAAATGCGGAGAGAGCGCCACTATGAATATTGAGCGTAACCCACAAGCCCACCGAATACCTTTGTTCAGTTACCTCTTATTATGCCTGCTGTTTATTATCCTGGGGATCATCGACACAAAAGTAGCACAGGCCACAGCAGATGAAATTGAAATTAAGAGCCCGGGCTTTGGCGACACCTATCAAGAAGCACTAAACAGCGCTTTGCTGACCAGCGTACAACAGGTGCGCGGCGTTGAGGCGGGTACCGCTAAAGGTTTGCGCTTCGACCTGAATGCGATTTCTGCTGCCGACACCTTTCTTCACATCGACAGCAAGATTGAACAGATGATCGATACCTATATCCAAAGCAGGGGCTGGATTAAAAGCTACGCCGTGCTCGATGTGAAAAAACCAAAAAATAAAGATGACACCTGGCAGGTAACCATCAAGGCAGTGATCCCCATGTACAAACAGGCAGTCCCGGATGACAAACGTCAATCCATCACAGTATTGCCATTTCGTATCGATGGCGCAGCGTTTTCTATCGACAACAGCAGCCACTCACCTTCACGGGTTGCAACACAACTCGTCAACGCCATTCAAACCACGCTGGTCAAGAGTGAACACTACGCCGTGCTCAATCGTAACTTCAGCAGCGAACTTAATAACGAACAGCAGCTATGGGCATCGGGGAGGGTTAACCCGACCGAAGCAAGCAGAC
>CALZIG010000304.1 GCA_945787585.1 uncultured Gammaproteobacteria bacterium
ATTTCTTAAACAGTATGGGGCAATAACATGCGAGCAATTTATTTAGGTTTAACAGCGTTGCTCTCTAGCACTGTGCTGGCGGAATCCACCACACAGAACACGCCCATCTATAACGTTAAGGTCGAGGCCAGTTGGCAGCATGCCGCCGGTGCAACAACGGGGCAGGTTCAGGTGGCGATTAAAAACAATACGCTCATTCCTCTGACATTTAGTAGCGTTAAACTGCGCCACTACTGCCAGCAGCAAGCGGCAGGCAAACCAAACTACATTGATCGTGATTATCCCTCTGCCTATCGCCAACGTTTTATTAAACCGGGTGCGACAGCGACTCAGCCTGCCAAGCGCTTTAGCGAAGCAGCAAAAGGTCCCTGTAGCGAGCATGGCGGTGTGGTTCGCAGCAAAGTGATTGACGTTGATTTTTATCAGGACAAAATGATGCCAGCAGATCACCGTATGCTCTGCGGCAACAAAGTGGTTCCCGTGGTGTGGGTGCTGGATGCAGATGTAGATTCATATAGCCTCTATACCGATAGCAATACGCTTAGTTATACGTTTGCCGATGGCTCAGCCAATATCACTCAACTGACTAACGATGTCTGTGATTTTGAACAAGCGGATGAGGCCTCGCTAGAACGTTGGCAAATGCTGTTTGTGGATAATATCAATCAGTGGGCTAAGGCCTGCGTTAAATACCCGGAGAAATGCAGTCAGGCTTACGCCAAATTGAATAAAGGTTGGACTGCGGGGGCGATTCAACCCGTTCAATCAAAAACCAATGGCGCTGCCTCCCTGGTGAAAAAACAGTCAGTGCCAGCTCAGGTTTCAAACAGTAGGTGGACGGTTACGCCAGGTGTCTCTACAGATAGCATTACCCCGGCTCAAACATCACCAGCAGTAACGATGCAAGTCACGCCTGGTGCAGTACGGTCGGCAACACTGGAGAATGGTTGTCCGGCGGCTCCTGCGCCTTACAAACGCTCCACCCCTGTTACGCTACAGACTCATGTCGCCGGTGTCTCGATGGCGCGGTTGATCTGTTTATATGGTAATAACGAAGAATATAAAGTTGAGCGCGCCTATCCGATCGGAAATGCCGAGGCCGCTTGCAGCGATCCCGGGTTGAATCCAAAACTAGCGATGGCTCAACTTGCTAGACAAATGGGTGGTAATGGCGTGAATTTGCCTAGTTTCGGCGTACCACAGCCTATTACGCTTATTCCTGTTCAAGAGGTTGAAATCTTCGGCTTTAGCTTTCAGGAGGTTGAAGGTTTAAGGAAAGTTAGAGTCGAAAGGGTATTCTCAGGTTCACCCGCAGAGAAAGCTGGCCTGATGGTGGGTGATATTATTTTGACTATTAACGGAGACAGCAACTCAGCTAAGAGCGAGCCGAGCGTATTGAATGCTTTGTCTCGTTCAGGAAAGAATGCGATGTTAACGGTTCAACGCCAGAATCAGATGCTTTTTTTACGCTTAGCTAAATTTAAATTTTTCCCACCTCAACCCATCATGATGCAAAGCCAGACAACACTTGGCGTGGTCGTTATGGAGCTACCTTATAACGGCGGTGACCAAGCGCAATATCAAGAGTGGGTTGATATCGGTCAACGCTTTTTGAAGGCAGGTGAAAATTTAGCAATTGCATGTACGCCTTAACTAAGACTTTGAGGGTAAATTATGAAACAACTCTTTATTATAACTGCAGTTATTCTTCTGTCGGCATGTGGTGCCACGACGCATGACCTGATTAAACAAGGTGATGTTCAAGGCGTTAGAACAAGCCTTGCCAAAGGAACAAGTGTTAATGATGCCGATAATGATTATCAGCGTCCTCTGCTCGGTACAGCAGCATTTTCAGGGAACTATTATGTGGTTGATGAGCTAATTAATCGCGGTGCTTTAGTGGATATGGGGGACAAATGGAGGCAATCCCCACTTGATCTCGCAAGTTGGCAGGGTCATACCAATGTGGCCAAACGTTTGATTGATGCGGGTACCAATGTCAATTCGTCTGACTATAAAGGGCGAACGCCGCTGCAAAAAGCTGCAGGCAATGGCAATGTAGAAATAGTGGGCATGCTGATCAAGGCCGGTGCCAATATCAACACTCAGTCAAACAGTGGCCAAACTGCGCTGCACAGAGGAGCCTCGGCCGGTAACGATAAAATTGTGAAACTATTGCTCGAAGCCGGGGCAGATCCAAATGTGAGAGCAGGTAGTAGCATGGATCACTGGTCGCCACTACACCCCGCCTGCAAAAAAGGGAATACACGGGTTATTGAGTTGTTGATTGAGCACGGTGCCGATGTCATGTACACAGATACAACTCGATGGAACGGTGCCCATTACGCAGCTCGTTACGGAGGGCCAAATGCTATCAAAACCCTGGCGCGTGCGGTGTATCAGCAGAAGGGGCCAGATGCAGTACGTAAACTGTTCAGTGCTAGAGCGGGCAAACCCAATGAATGGACACCGCTCCATTTTGCGGTGCGCCATAACCTGATTGCTGAAACTAGAGCTTTGCTAGAAGTGGGGGCAGATCCCAATGTGGCATCCAATGTTACTGGTCCTTTCGAATCGGGTTGGACCGCGCTGCATCTTGCTGCCACCAATGAACGTGTAGAGCTCATGAAGCTGCTGATCGCTGGCGGCGCTAACCCAAACTTGCGAACCTCTCGTGGTGATACAGCTCAAGCCATATACAGACAAGAGATGGCGGAAAAAAATAGTGGCGGTTTAAACTTTGGCCAGGTGATGGCATTAGCTGGTGGCGTGGCGCTGGCAGGTTCATCAAACCTTTCAGGCGCGCAGCAGGCAGAGTTTATGACTAACTACACTGCGGATGTGCTTACCGATAGTGGTGGCACTAATATGCGCAATTGGGGCAACCAGCAAGTACAACAGATGGCTTCTCAGCGACAAAATTCGCAACAGGGTGGCCTGATGGGTAATCAAGGTGCTGCACAACAACAGGGTACAACGGGTGGGCAAGGTGCTATGAAAGAGGCAGATTATAGTTTTACCTGCCCGAGTGGAGGATCCCATTCCATTAAAGTACCTTACCTGACAACAGCTTGTTTGGGAGCTGCGAAAAACTTTGCCCGTGTTAATGGCTGCAATATGGTTAACGAGATGAGTTCGGCTTCACAGCGTTGTTCATCTAGTTGTGGCCATCCTCAATGTCTGGAAAGCCCGGCAGCGGGGACAACGACTGGCAGCGGTGATGCTGAGATGGATTTTCTAAATAGTATGGGGCAATAAGATGAAAAAAATCTGGCTTATCGCTTTACTGTCACCCGTGACGACCCTGGCAGACAGTGCGGTTAAGAATAACCGTATCTATGAGGTATCGGTGAATGCAGAGTGGCAATATCATCGCCCCAAAGAGAAAAGCCAGTTTGATTACACCACGGGCGAGGTTGAATTAACCATCCAAAACAAGACGATCATTCCGTTGACCTTTGGCGGTGTAAAAGTTCGACATCATTGCCAGCAATTGCCCGAGTGGTCGCCGCCACACAACCCTAAATATTCAGAGCGGGATTATAGGCTCGATTTTAAAGAGGCTTATCTTGGCCGGGTTAAAGTGGGGCGTTCACTAAAAATATTCACTAAAGAGGACAGCGGTCCGTGCGGTGGTGGTTATGGCGGCGTGGTGCGCAGTGAAATCATCGCTGTGGAGTTTGCTCAACATAAGATGATCTCATTTGATCAGCATATGCAGTGTGGTGATGAGCGAGTACCTGTTGTATGGGCGATATCACCGAATTTGAAGCGATACATTGTCTATACAGATAAAGGCATGATTGTGCGAAATTTCGACACCATTAAGGGCCGAGACGGTAGTACCTTACCCCTGATGGAAAAACACACTCAGATCTTATTACAAAAAGATATTTGTGGTAACAGACTGCCTGACCAGGCTTCTAAGAATCGCTGGCGTGTAAATATGATAAATCACATCAAGAAGTGGGTGGATGCCTGTTCACGTGATGATATTCGCGAAAAATGCAAGAAGACCTATGAAAAGATTTACAAAGGCTGGTCTGAAGGGAGTTCAGGGGTAAGAGGGTAATTTAGCAAGACCCCGGGTTTTACTTAGTTTCATCCAGGCGTTTCGAGAAGAGAGATGGTATCTACAAAACCTGTCTGAGGCGTTGATTTTGCGTCCAATAACTGCTTCTGGCCGAAAGCTGCTGTGACATAATCCCCTCATACTGCCATCAGATAAAAAGTATAACTGCATCATCACACAGGCGTTTTCAAACCCATTTCTTTCAGCCGCGTGGAAATGCGACAAGCTGCGAATAGTGGTGACTGATACTAGGCGCAGTGGCGTTGGATATCTTTACATACAGTCTCAACGTCAACACCAAACCCAGAGTCAATCGTTACTGTATTGATTAGCTCATCTTCAGTGAGTGGTGCTTGCGTTTCAATCTGGTGTTCCAGTACTGCGATATCTGCCTCTGAAGGGTCATTCCCTTTTTCATTGCGTTCAATAATCCATTGCCGTAACAGCGCTTCCTCGGCATGAAAATGGAGGATGACAAACGGGATGCTGAGTTCATCAGCAACCATTTTGAACTGCTGTCGCTGGTCACGTTTTAAAAAGGTTGCATCGATGATGACAGGGTAGCCTCCTGCAGTAATTGCTTTTGCTGTTGTGGCAAGCTGTTGATAGGTCGCTTCACTTGCGCGCTTTGTATAGAGATCACCCTCCACGCTGGATTTACTGTGCGCTTCGGCAGTGAGTCCATGCAGTCGTTTACGTTCCACATCTGATCGCACTCGAATCGCACCGAGCTGTTCGAGGATCAGTTGCGAGATCGTGCTCTTACCGGAGCCGGAGAGGCCATGGGTGATCATCAACGGTGTTGCCGCCTGCTGAGTATATGAGACTGCAAGTTCAAGGTAATGCTGGTATTGTTGTAGATGTCCTTCGTTCGGGTGTTGCGCATGCTGTATCGCAGCGACTTTAGCGCGCACCATGGCGCGGTAAACAAGATAGAGGCGAAGAAGTGGTACACCCGCATAGTCACCGTTTTGTTGTAGCCAGCCATTTAAGAAACGAAAACCGAGGTCACTGCGGCCATGAGCATCGAGGTCCATCATTAAAAAGGCGATGTCACTGATTTGATCGATCCAGCGCAGTTCGGGATTGAACTCGAGACAGTCGAACAGCATCACCCTGTTTTGATAACAGGTGACATTGGCAAGGTGCAGGTCACCGTGGCACTCGCGGATGAAGCCATCCGCTTTGCGCGCCTTTAAATTAGGTGCCAGTCTTGCCAGTGCATCCACTGTCCACTGTTGAAGTGAATTTTGTTCGGCGCTGTCGCCAAGAATGGCAGTGATTTGACTGAAGTTCTCCAGCATCGGTTGCTGGATAGCGTCGAGAGTACCGAAGGCGGTGTCAGTCGTCGCCCCTTCGAGTGACTGGTGAAAGCTTGCGACACGAGTGGCGAGTTCATCGATATGGTCGCTTGTGAGTGCATCCTGTTTGATCAACTGATCAAATTCCATGCCTGCCTCAAACTGACGCATCTTGACTGCATATTCGACTACTTCGCCATCGCCGTTGAGCGAGGGCACGTCAGTTGAGCCGGTGATCGATACCACCTCAAGGTAGATATCTTTCGCCAAACGTCGGTTGAGGCGGATCTCCTCTTCGCAGACGTGACGTCGTTTTTCAAGCGTTGAGAAGTCGAGAAAACCGAGATCGAGCGGTTTTTTGATTTTGTAGGCGTATTCGCCGGTCAGCAGTACCCATGCACAGTGGGTTTCGATCAGCTCAAATTTGCTGACGGGATGATCATAAATTGCCTCATTTTGCAGTGCGGCGATTAGCGTGGGGGCGGTCATCATGACTCCTGCGTGCGTAGGGTGATAGCGCTATTATATAAATAATTGAAAAACAGTGGTTATTTGTTTTGAATGTTGAGTAAAATGACGCCTTAGCATTGTAATAAGGTGAGGTTTCGGTTCCTGTGGGTGTTTATTCGGTTGATAAGCTGATCTCTGAGGCGCGTCGTCTGGCAGCCGATTATCGCCGCGCCACGGGCAAGCCGCTGGCGGGCGTCAGTGGCGAGATCGCACAGCACGACGCGATCCAGCTGCTCGACCTTGAGCTTTGTAACCCGCCTTTAGCCGGTTGTGATGCGATCGGTAAAAGCGGGGCTCGCAAGGGGAAAAAGGTACAGATCAAAGGGCGCACGATCTTTGATGAGGCCAAATCGGGTCAACGCATCGGCCAGCTCAAGGTCGAGCAGGCGTGGGATCTGGTGGTGCTGGTGTTGCTGGATGAGGAACTGGAGACCTACGAGATCTACGAGGCGACGCGCGATGTGCTTGAAGAGGCGATGGCGGAGAGCGGTGACAGCAAGCGCAGCAAGCGGGGTGCGATGTCGGTCGCCAAGTTTAAAATCATCGGCCATCTGGCCTGGAGCCGTGATGGTGGCCTCGAGGACGATGAGGATTGGGATAGTCGGGGCAACCGGGACAGTCAGGCCGACGGTTGACATAGATCTTCACTCATCCTCTATTTCGTTGATTATTTAACTCATGTCACTTCCCGCTGATCTTGAAAGTTCAGGTGCGCTGTTAGGCGCCGATGGCCCGTTTGCCCACCACATTGACGGCTTTGCGCCGCGAATACAGCAGCAACAGATGAGCGATGCGGTGGAGCTGGCGCTCGATAATGAGTCCGTACTGGTGTGTGAGGCGGGCACCGGCACCGGCAAGACCTTTGCCTATCTGGTACCGGCACTCCGTTTCGGTAAACGCGTGATCATCTCCACCGGTACGAAAACATTGCAGGACCAGCTTTTTCATCGTGATTTGCCCACGGTGCAGAAGGCGTTGGCGATTTCGGCGCGGGTGACGATGCTTAAAGGGCGCAGCAATTACCTTTGCATTCATCGGCTTGATCTACTGGAGCAATCTGGCAGCGCACATGCCAAGCACCTCGCCAATGATTTTCTCGCGGTGCGTGAATGGGCGGGGAAGACGCGCAGTGGTGATGTTGCCGAGATTAAGGGGATCGATGAAGCGGCACCGATCTGGCCGCAGGTCACTTCGACCAGTGAGAACTGCCTTGGGCAGGAGTGCCCATCGTTTAGCGATTGCCATGTGGTGAAGGCGCGCAAGCGTGCGCAGGAGGCCGACATCGTGGTGATCAATCACCACCTATTGTTTTCAGACATGGTATTGAGGGAAGAGGGTTTTGGTGAACTGCTACCCAGTGCCGATGGCTTTATCCTCGATGAGGCGCATCAACTGCCGGAGATCGCCTCGAACTTTTTTGGCCAGTTTCTCAGCGGACGTCAACTGCTTGACCTGGGGCGTGATGTGATCGCTGAACAGCTCAATGAAGCGGGTGATATGCCAGTGCTTGCGCAGAGTGCGCAGCAGCTGGAAAAAGAGCTCTATGATTTTCGCCTCGCGCTCGGCATGAAAAAACAGCGCGCCCCGTGGCAGGAATTGCGTGACCTGCCTGCCGTTAAACTTGGCATGGAAGTGATCGAAACGCAGTTGCAAAAATTGTCCGATCAGCTTGAAGAGGCAGCCGTGCGTGGCAAAGGGCTGGAGAGCTGCTGGAAGCGTAGCATTGAGTTGATGCATCGTTTACAGGCCTTTAGTCAGGCCAATCAAGAGGAGCGTATTCAGTGGTATGAGACGACGCGACGTTCATTTATGTTGCATGATACCCCGATGAATATCGCCGCGACCTTTCACCAACATACGCTACGCTACAAAAGTGCGTGGGTGTATACTTCTGCGACGCTCGCGGTGGGGGATAACTTTGACCATTTTACTTCACGGCTTGGGGTCGAAAATGCAGAAACGGCGCGTTGGGATAGTCCGTTTGATTTTCGCAGTAACAGTGTGCTCTATCTCCCGGAAGATCTTCCGGAGCCTAACTCTTCACAACACGTCGAAGCCGTTATCGATAAATCATTACCGATTTTAGAGGCGTGTGGTGGCGGTGCCTTTCTGCTTTTTACCAGCCACCGTGCATTGCAGCGCGCGGCAGAATTACTGGAAGCGAAAGGGTTCGAAGCGCCGTTACTGATTCAGGGGAGTGCACCGCGCAACGAACTGCTGGATACTTTCCGTGCGCTTGGCAATGCGGTGTTGCTCGGCACCAGCAGCTTCTGGGAGGGGGTCGATGTGCGTGGGGATGCGCTGTCGTGTGTCATCATTGATAAGCTGCCGTTCGTGACGCCGGATGATCCGGTATTGCAGGCACGTATGGATGCACTAAAAAAGAGTGGTGGCAATCCCTTTCGAGACTTTCTTTTACCCAACGCAGTGATTACCCTGAAACAGGGCGCAGGAAGATTAATCCGTGATGTAAATGACCGCGGTGTGTTGATGCTGTGTGATCCGCGGCTGGTGACAAAGTCTTATGGCAAAACCTTTTTGAAGAATCTGCCGCCGATGCTGCGCACACGCGATGAATCTAAAGTGGTTGGGTTTTTGAAAATGGGAAAAAAGGAAAAGGAAAAGAGTGAAAGATAAAAGGAGAAGCTTTTCTTTCGTCACTCCGGTGCAGACTGGAATGACGGCCAACATATAAAATCATTTATGAAACTACTCGCAATTGACACCTCCACCGAAGCCTGTTCCGCCGCACTCGCTATCGACGGCCATATTAGTGAACGCTATGAGATTGCACCGCGCAAGCATGCTGAGCTTATTCTTCCTATGATCGAAGCACTGCTTGCGGATGCCGGTTGCACGCTGGCGCAGATGGACGCGATCGCCTTTGGCCGCGGCCCTGGTGCATTCACCGGCATACGCATCGGTACTGGAGTGGTGCAGGGGCTGGCGTTTTCGATTGATCGCCCCGTCGTGCCGGTCTCATCACTGGCGGCGATAGCGTATGGCGCGATGTCTGAATTTAATACAGACAATGTACTGGCGGGTATTGATGCGCGCATGGGCGAAGTTTATTGGGGGGTGTATCAGCGCAGTGTAGCGGAGGGTGTGAAGCTACTGGGCGAAGAGGTTGTCTGCAAGCCAGAAGAGACCTTTATACCTGAATCTGTATCAGATAACTTAATTGGGGCGGGCACTGCCTGGCAGACGTACGGCGAGTTGCTGATGGCGCGATATGAAGGGCTAGTCGCTGAACACCATTCGGAAATATTTCCGCGCGCACGGGATATCGCAGCGCTCGGCGTGATTGGATTTGAAGCAGGACTGGCCGTCAGTGCAGAAGACGCGCAGCCGGTTTACTTGCGG
>CALZIG010000305.1 GCA_945787585.1 uncultured Gammaproteobacteria bacterium
AACGCTTTGTGGATGAGCAAGTGTGCGGTGCTATGGATCTCTACATAGCTGGTCATGATCATAGTCTTCAGTATCTGAAGTCTTCTCCCGAATGTGGCAGTACAGAATTTATTGTCAGTGGCGCGGCTTCCGCGGCAACAGCGTTGAACAAGCCGAATAACAATCCTAGTTTATGGCAACAAGGCGATGTGCTGGGTTTCTTTCATATAGAGATAGTGGGTGAGCAGATGACGATTAGTGCCTATACCGTGGCAGACGGTGCTACCCATGCGGTCGAGCAGTATCGACGGACACTTGTTAAACAGTAAATGATTTTAACGCTGCGTGAAAAGTCTATTCCTATCCATTGAAAGACGTTAACGAGGGCGAAGCTAACTAACGTTTGCTCAAGGGGTAGCTTTGTATCGGGCTGCGACTTCACTCTTTACATATTGAAGGTCAGCTTTCGTTGCCGCTGCTGGCCGACTGCGGCCTGACGCGCTGCAATGAAGTCGTGTGCTGCATTAAGGCGGAGTTGATAGGCCGGAGTCGACCCAAAGTTGCTATTCATGGGACTTGATTAGTGCGTCTCAAACTAGCCAGTTGCTGTCATTTGACAGTTTATACTTCAGGACTTCTATTGCTATTTGTTAATCGGACCAATCTATGGCAGGTATAACAGAGTAAGCAGACATTAGCTTGAATACATAAATGTAGTTCATTAGGGAGGGTGATGGACGCCTGGAATGTTTTCAGGCTTTGTTTACAGCGACCAAATTCTTAAGCATGTCCGTCACCACGATGTGGGAAGCGTATCATAGCTGTTTATCTAGTTTACTAAAAAACACCTAACCGCTTTTTGTTTCGCCGTCTGTACACCAGTATTTCCAACACATCGCCATCATTATCAACAAACCGCCAGAGATATTGGCGCTCGTCATTGAGCGTAGTAATAAACTCCGTCGAAGTGCTATGCATATCTTAATTGGTCGCAACGACTTCGAAGGGTATTATCGAGCTGCAGGCAATTCTTCATGTACTACTTGCGCGGCCCTACTGGCGGGGGTGGTTATTCACCTGTGTTATCTACCAATAGACTGGATAATATTGCCAGACAATTATATCGAGCAGTGGGCAATACGTATCCTGGTATTCATTCATAGCATTATCGTGGTGCTGTGGTGTGCTTATCAGCCTTGGCATACCCTTCATGGTCAATCCAGTACTGCTTGCGTTCAAGCGCACGGGGCTTTGACGACCTGGCTCAGTCTGATTGCTGTTGGTATTTACAGCATTGTAGCTACGCTGAGACAGGCGATTGGCGAGTGCTATCAACTGTTATACACAATACTTAAAAATATCTGTCGTCCAAAGGCGACGGTTTTCCATGATATTCGAACCGGACATTAGTGTTCAGACAACAATCAAGACAATAAGCCATTAAAAGTTATTGAAAATTTGTGTATGGCATAGCGATTGCGTTACATGCTGGAGCTTGGTTTCGATCAAGATACAGTTTTTTCAATTTTTAAGGATGAGAGTCAATGAACAGTTTCCGCTTTGTTATGGCCACGGCCTTTTCAGTGATCTTTTTCGTAGTCACAGTGATACTGATGTTCAGTGCTTTACATCAATTCGCTGGCGTCTTTTCCGGCTCCAATACCTTGACTGAAGGTTTTATTTACGGAATCAACATGGTTATCGTGGCTCTCGCTACCTTCGAGCTGGGTCTGGGGATAAACGAAGAATATCGAATTCAACACTCGGAGCGTGATGTTCTGCCTGTTTTGCGCCGGACAGTTGCCCGGTTTGTAAGCATTGTGTGTGTTGCTCTAGTGCTGGAAGGGCTGCTCATGGTGATCAAATACAGCCAGCTTGATATGGCTGGCAACCTGTACTACCCAGTGGCGATTGTTGTCAGCGCGGCTTTCATGCTTGCGGCCTTGGGGGTTTTTCTTAACCTTACGCGAGACAGCACTCAAGGGATGCGTACGTTACAACAACAGGAAGAGCCCATTCATACGTCTGCCGACAATCGAGATGAAGCCATGACCGCGGAGAACCCAGCCTAAGATCTATCTAAGCTAACAGTGGCTGGGCGCTATATTAGATGTTAGGCGATTAAATGCGATATCTAAGTTCTCAGATAATAATTTTCAAGTTTATGACTGAAGCAACATTCTAATAAGGAAAAGGAAAATATGATAGAACATCGCCATGGAGGGCGTGGCCATGCACTTGCCGAGGTACGAAGTAAGAATGGAAAACGATTGGCAGGACTAATATACAATGTCAGCCGCGATGGAATGTTTGTTCTGACTTGCACCGGATTGCGTATTAAAGGATATGTAGATATTCGTCTGCCACAGACCACCCAAATTAATGAGCCAATTTGGATTTCTGGATTGGTTATTCATCGTAACGATGTAGGATTCGGCTTGATGTTTGGCAGGCTAGAGAAAGAAGCACGTAAGGTGATTGAAAAACTGGCCTCTCGCTGTGTATAGCCCTAATGCCCCTCGGCCGTGCTCGTAGTAGTCCATCTCACCTTTTTCACTTTTTTGATGTAGTCACTCAAACATCGACGAATGAATCCATGTTCGATTTTGAGAGGATAAAGAAGCTGAAAATCAATTTGTTAAGGTCGTAAGTGTGTAATTGAGACCCCTATACTTCAGAACACTCTAAATACGAATACTATTTGAACTATTTGTTATATCTGGTCAGCACAAACAGGGAATTTGTATAAAGATTCTATCTGCACATGCCAATCATCTCCAGCAATGCTCACACGTCAGATAGCTAAAGCAAATGACTCAAGAAATTGGTGCTCCTTATGGAAATGTCACGTGGGACATCTTTGACTTATTACTACTCGATCTAAGATATCGGTTATGGATGACAACTCTGCTGTTTGCCTGCATCAGGATACTGTCAAGGTGTTGGAGCCGGGCTTTGTCCAATACCAGGGTTGGTTAGAGCCTCCTGTAGAGTCGGATGAGCGTCTGTTGGAACACCTTGCTCATCGGTTGCACGTGGTCTGAAAAAGCTATGTGAACTAGCACCACTATATTTTTCTGTTGAACAGTAACTTTTGATTTACATCAAGTAATTCAATCAGGAGAACATCGACGACAGTTCGCCTGAACTGGTAATCGGATGTCGTATCTCCTATGCTTTAGTGTATGAATTACCGCATTTCACGAGCAACGGTTTGCAGCATCTTGGTTAGCATAACCATGGTCGCCTGTTGCCATCTTCCACCTCAGGACGCTCCGCGCCATGTCACGAGCGCGGCAATCGATGGAGTCGACTACTTTGCCACAC
>CALZIG010000306.1 GCA_945787585.1 uncultured Gammaproteobacteria bacterium
AAGCCGTTTGTGACGTAGTTGTTTTGAATATGTTATTATCTCCGACCTTGTTCGATCATTCCGCTTGCTGCTGACTTAGGAGACTTTATTTAATGGCGACAGTTGCCACCCGAAGACCCGTGATGACCTTGTATTCAGAGGACGTCTGTCCTTTAAGTCATCGTGTCCGTATTGTGCTGGAAGAAAAAAGTATCACGGCTGATATTATTAATGTGGATAAAAACAATCTGCCGGAAGATCTGATCGATTTAAACCCTTATAGTTCTGTCCCTACGTTGGTTGACCGTGATCTGGTGCTCTATAACTCGCAGATCATCGTAGAATATCTGGATGAACGTTACCCACATCCACCCTTGATGCCGGTGGACCCTGTGTCACGTGCACGGAGCCGGATGATGCTGCACCGGGTTGAACTGGACTGGTACGGGGTGCTGGATAATCTCACCAGTAATAGCAGCGCCAAGTCTGCCGCCGCACGCAAGACCATTCAGGACGGTCTGACATTGATTGCGCCGATCTTCGAGAAGAAGACCTATTTTATGAGCGATGATTTTTCGTTGATTGACTGTAGCCTTGCACCACTGCTATGGCGTCTTTCGCACTACAATATTAAATTACCAGCGCAGGCGAAACCGGTACTGGAGTATGCAGAACGTCTGTTCGCACGTGAATCGTTTCAAACCAGTTTGACTGAAATTGAGAAAGAGATCGGCAACTAACGACAGCCCTGTGTGTATCCATCATTGATCATCATGATGGATACGTCACGGATGCCGTGCTGATTGTGTAACTGAATAACAATATCGCCGAAGTTTTTATCCATGGACATGAGCCCTAGTAAACCTTATCTGATCCGCGCAATTCATGAGTGGATTGTCGATAATGATCTCACCCCGCACATTCTGGTGAATGCGCTGGTGCCTGATATTCAGGTGCCGGAGAAATATATCGAAAATGGGCGCATCATTCTCAATATCAATAGCAGTGCCGTGCGTAGTCTGTCATTGGGTAATGAGTGGATTCAGTTTGATGCCCGTTTTGATGGCGTCTCAATGACGGTGAGCGTGCCGATGAGCGCGGTGCTTGCGATCTATGCGCGTGAAAATGGACAGGGGATGGTGCTGGAAGAGGAGGACGATGAGTCGCCCACGCCACCACCGGGCAAAAAAGCCGACCGTTCACATCTGAAGGTGATCAAGTAGTACACGCTATTTGTTGGGGATAAAAAAAGGCCGGGGATCATTGATGATCCCCGGCCTTTTTTATTGGGTGGTCGCGACTGCGCGACCACCCGTTACATTGCGAATTATTTCTTCGCGTTGCGTTCCTGCGCTTCTTTGATCACCTCGTCCGCAACATTCTTCGGACATGGCAGGTAATGTGAGAACTCCATCGAGAACTGGCCGCGACCCGAGGTCATGGTGCGCAGATCGCCAATGTAGCCAAACATCTCACTCAGTGGGCAGTCAGCCTTGATGCGTACGCCAGTGACGCCCGCTTCCTGTGACTTGATCATGCCGCGGCGACGGTTAAGATCGCCGATGACATCACCGACATGGTCGTCTGGCGTGAAGACATCAACTTTCATGATCGGCTCAATCAGCTGTGGGCCCGCTTTAGGGATGGTCTGACGATAGGCCGCCTTGGCTGCAATCTCAAACGCCATCGCAGAGGAGTCGACTGCGTGGAAACCACCATCCATCAGCGTCACCTTGATGTCGAGCAGTGGATAGCCGGCCAGTACACCTTTCTCCATGCTGAGGTTGAAGCCCTTCTCAACCGCTGGCCAGTATTCGCGTGGCACGTTACCCCCCGTGACTTTTGATTCAAATTCAAAGCCGCTGCCCGGTTCGCCAGGTTCAACGATGTAATCAATCTTGGCGAATTGACCTGAACCACCCGACTGTTTCTTATGGGTGTATGAATCTTCAGTAGTCTGGGTGATGGTTTCACGGTAGGCCACCTGTGGTTTACCGACTTCGAGTTCGATACCATGGGTCCGTTTAAGGATATCGACTTTAATATCGAGATGCAGCTCACCCATGCCCTTCAGAATGGTTTCGCCTGAGTCTTCGTCGGTCTCGACACGGAAGGATGGGTCTTCCTGTACCATTTTGCCGATCGCGATGCCCATCTTTTCAGAGCCGCCCTTGTCTTTAGGCGCAACGGCGATTGAGATAACCGGCTCCGGGAAGACCATCGGTTCCAGTGTGGCCGGGTTTTTCGGATCACATAGTGTATGTCCGGTCTGTACATTCTTCATGCCTACGATGGCGACAATGTCACCCGCCTGCGCGCCGTCCAGTTCGATGCGATCATCGGCGTGCATCTCTACGAGGCGGCCGATACGCTCAGTCTTACCGGTGAATGTATTCAGGATGGTGTCGCCCTTATTGAGCGCACCTGAGTAGATGCGGATAAAGGTGAGTGCGCCGAAACGGTCATCCATAATTTTGAACGCCAGTGCGCGGAATGGCTTTTTGACATCAACCACTGCAAATTCACCGGTGGCGTTGCCTTCCAGGTCGACCTCAGGCTGAGGCTTCACTTCGGTTGGGCTAGGCAGGTAGTCGACGACACCGTTCAGCATAGGCTGAACGCCTTTGTTCTTAAATGCAGAGCCACAGAAGGTTGGGAAAAAGTCGAGGTTGATGGTGCCCTTGCGGATGCAGCGCTTAAGGTCTGCAATAGACGGCTGCTCACCTTCGAGGTATTTCTCCATCAGCTCATCGTCCTGATCAAGCGCGGTTTCGACCATCATCTCACGATACTCTTCCGCTTTAGCCTGATACTCGGCTGGGATGTCAACGACTTCATAGTTCAGCGGGTCGCCAGTCTCATCCCAGATCCACGCCTTCATTTCCATCAGATCAATGATGCCGACGAAGTCATCTTCGATACCGATCGGCAGGGTCATGATCAGTGCGTTGGCACCCAGTACTTTTTTGACCTGATCGACGACGCGGTAGAAATCAGCGCCCATGCGATCCAGCTTGTTGACGTAGATGATACGCGCGACTTCTGATTCGTTAGCATAACGCCAGTTGGTTTCAGACTGAGGCTCAACACCACCAGAGCCACAGAAAACGCCCACACCGCCATCCAGTACTTTCAGCGAACGATACACTTCGATGGTGAAGTCAACGTGGCCCGGAGTATCGATAATGTTGAAACGGTGGTTATTCCAGAAACAGGTGGTCGCCGCTGACTGAATGGTAATTCCGCGCTCCTGCTCCTGCGTCATAAAGTCGGTGGTCGCCGCGCCGTCGTGTACTTCGCCGAGTTTATGGATCTTACCGGTAAGTTTGAGAATACGCTCGGTCGTGGTGGTCTTGCCAGCATCGACATGTGCGAAGATACCGAT
>CALZIG010000307.1 GCA_945787585.1 uncultured Gammaproteobacteria bacterium
GACCGCTTTTACAGCCTGCTCCACCACTTCGTCTGCCTTCATGCGCAGCTTCTTTTCCATATGAATCGGAGACGTGGCGATAAAGGTATGAATACGCCCTGACCTGGCCGGCTTGATCGCCTCGCCTGCACGTTCGATGTCTTTATCAAGCGCGCGCGCCAGTGCACAAACGGTACTGTCTTTTACGACACGGGCCACCGCCTGCACTGAGGCAAAGTCGCCTGCACTTGCCATCGGAAATCCAGCCTCGATGACGTCCACGCGCATCCGCTCCAGCGCCCTGGCAATGCGCACCTTTTCATCTTGCGTCATCGAGGCGCCGGGGCTCTGCTCCCCATCACGCAGGGTAGTGTCAAAGATGATTAATTTTTCTTTTGCATTCATTATGCTGCTCCGTCTGAGGACCCAGTTTAACCGAGACACAGACAAGATAAAACAACCGGATAGTGTCGTTTAGATAAAACGATGATGAATCTGATATTAGGGTAATCACCGCATACTACCAGGTGATTCGGATACGATAAATGGCCCGATTCCCCACTCCGAACTACCCCTCGGTGTTATCGCTACCGTCATCTTTTAGATTGCTCTCTGTCCCCTGCTGCCGGAGACGACGACGCTGGCGCAATTGCCATAATGTGAGTATCGGGCCAGATGCCGCATAAATAAAGGCTATCGAAAACAGGATATAAGGGGGATTGGTAGAGACAAAAACAAACAATAGCGCGATGAAGAAGATCGTCACAAAGGGCACTTTGCCTTTGATATCAAAATCCTTGAAGCTGCGATAGCGCACCTTGCTCACCATTAACAGGCCGGCAGAGATGGTCAGGATAAAGGCCCATACCGCCACTTCACTGCCGTGTATCGCATATTCCTCACCGGCCCATACCAGCCCAACAATCAATGCGGCGGCAGGCGGTGAAGCCAACCCCTGAAAGTAGCCCTTATCGACAACGTTTAATTGCGTATTAAAACGGGCGAGACGCAGTGCGGCGCCCGCAGTATAAACAAAGGCCGCAATCCACCCCAGCTTGCCGATCGAACTCAACGACCACATAAAGATCACCAACGCAGGGGCCAGCCCAAACGAGACCATGTCGGCCAGACTATCGTACTCTGCGCCAAAGTCACTCTGGGTATTGGTGATACGCGCCAGCCGCCCATCGATGCCATCCATTATCATCGCTACAAAGATGGCAATTGCTGCCGCTTCAAAGCGCCCATCAATGGCCGCAATAATCGCGAAAAAACCGGCAAAGAGTCCTGCCGTGGTGAACAGGTTCGGTAAAAGGTAGATACCTTTACGTCTGCGATTTTCTTCAGTCATGTGACACCCTCGTCAACATCATTTTTCCACTTCCATATTGATAGTCGTTTCAGTCGCATTGCCACGAATCAGTGATGCCAGTATATCTGATCCTGCCAGCACGCGGTCGCCTTCGCTCACCTGAACCCGCGAATTAGCAGGCAACAATAATTCAAGGTAGCCACCAAAGCGGATCAAACCGCAGCGCTCACCTTGTCCGATACGTTCACCAGACTGATGATAAAAAACTGGTTTCAAGGCGTGATGAGCCACCCCCATCAACAGCACGACATCATCATTCTCATCGGTCTGGATCTGCATCGCATAACGATCCAGCGCCATTTTTTTCGCATCACCTTCTGAGTATGCAGGTGTATGCCAACGCTGAACGATCTTTCCTTCAATCGGTGCTCGTGTCACGTAACTGCCCATTCGATGCATCCGCAGCCTTACACTTATCGCGTTACGTTTCAAATACTCATCGTATACGTTTTCAATTACCAATACTTCAGCATCCGCCGGGGATACAACCCCTAACGGTGACGCCGGGATCTCACGCACGGGGTCTCTGTATAAATAAGCCACTAACAGGGCCAGCAACCACAATGGCAATGCGGCAAGTAGACCGAAATAAAACTTGGCGACAAATCCGGATGCGATCATTGCTGCGATAAACAACCAGCCTTCACTGGCGACATAGGTACGTGCAACGCGACTCATCGCGCTACCCCTGCGGTATAAAAATAAAAAGCCCCAATCCCGGCATGAATCCGGGCTTGAGGCTTTATCGCGTTGCAAGCAATCATCCTGCTTCTCAACAACGTAACGTCTGTATTAATCCTGAAAAACCAGATTAGTATTAGACTTAGTTCTTATCCTGATCAACCAGTTGATTGTCTTTAATCCAGGACATCATGCCGCGCAGTTTGGCACCCACTTCTTCGATACCGTGCTCACGACCGATGCGACGCTTCGCCTTCAGCGTGGCAGCACCCGCCTGATTTTCAAGGATGAACTCACGTGCAAATTCGCCGTTTTGAATCTCGGTGAGAATTTTCTTCATTTCGGCACGGGTCTCATCAGTGATCACGCGAGGACCACGGGTCAGATCACCATACTCAGCGGTGTTTGAAATTGAATAACGCATATTTGCGATGCCGCCTTCATACATCAGATCAACGATCAACTTAAGCTCATGCAGA
>CALZIG010000308.1 GCA_945787585.1 uncultured Gammaproteobacteria bacterium
CTGTGTTTAACGGCGCGTAAAAAACGTTAATATGATCGGTATTAGCTGTGGATAAATATCGAGTTATCAACAGGCCATAAGTTATACACACTTTATATACATCATGTTGTTAGTGTTCTCAACAGGTTGGCATAATCTTCATTAATACGAGAATCACTTTCTTTCAGTTCCTTAACTTTACGACATCCATGCATTATGGTGGTGTGATCGCGCCCACCGAAGGCATCGCCTATTTCAGGCAGGCTATGCGATGTTAGTTCTTTTGACAGCGCCATCGCAACCTGGCGTGGGCGCGCGACTGAACGCGAGCGTCTTTTCGATAGAATGTCTGCCACACGAATTTTATAGTAATCCGCAACAGTTTTCTGAATATTCTCAATCGTGACGAGTTTATCCTGCAGCGCCAGCAGGTCTTTTAACGCCTCTTTTGTAAAATCAATCGTAATGGGTTGACCAGTAAAACGAGAGGTGGCAATGACCCTGCGAATCGCACCCTCTAGTTCACGCACATTGGAGCGAATTCTTTTTGCGATGAAAAAGGCGACATCATGGGCAAGTTCAACCCGTGACTGGGCCGCTTTACTGATTAAAATGGCAACACTTGTTTCAAGTTCGGGCGGTTCAATCGCCGCGGTCAATCCCCAGCCAAAGCGCGATTTGAGGCGCTCTTCAAGACCACCCACCTCTTTCGGATAGCGATCGCAGGTCATAATCACCTGACGCTGTCCTTCCAGCAGGGCATTGAAAGTATGAAAAAACTCTTCTTGTGAGCGTTCTTTACCTGCAAAAAACTGAATATCATCAATGAGTAAGGCGTCTACCGAACGATAATAGCGTTTAAAATCATTGATCGCATTATGTTGTAACCCTCTAACCATATCACCGACAAAACGCTCCGAATGAATATAGACAACACGAGCTTTTGGGTCTCTCGCTACCATTTCATTACCGATCGCATGCATGAGATGCGTTTTCCCCAACCCTGAGCCACCGTAGATGAAAAGCGGGTTGTACGCCCCCCCAGGGTTTTCTGCCACCTGGGCTGAAGCCGCACGCGCTAACTGATTCGATTTACCTTCGACAAAGGTCTCAAAGGTAAAGCCTGACTGCAGGCTAGAAACATGATTAATTTCGATGCCAGCACTTTTAGGTGAAAATGCATACGTTTGTTTTACTTCACTTTTTACACTACTAGTGGGTTTTGAAACAGGATCGTTAGTCGATCGTTTCGTGCCTATTTCGAGGCTTATCGCAAGATCATCACTCGTTTCATGGTAACGATTTAAGATGAGCGTGATCTGTTCTAAAAAACGTTCGTTGACCCAGTCGAGCACAAAGCGGTTGGGCGCAAGAATCCGCAGTGCGCCATTGTTTTCAACCGCATGCAGTGGGCGAATCCAAGTGTTGAACTGTTGCGCAGAAAGGTCGCTTTCGAGGTGATCAAGGCACTTTTTCCAAAGCGATAACGGCACTAAATTAACTCCAGCGAATAGGTAAGGTGCGGACTGTGAGGGGTGATTCTATACCTGTTCCAAAGATGAGACCAGTCGCATAATCGCAGAGTAATTAAAATCATATTTATTGACACTACGGTAGGTAAATGGGTATTCTTCCCTGCTTTATTTTGCTGCCTCGCCAAGCAATTCCAGTTTTAATCGATTTTAACGGACGACACACAGATGAAACGTACATTTCAGCCAAGTAATATCAAACGTAAGCGTACCCATGGTTTTCGTGCACGCATGAGCACACCGGGTGGTCGCGCCGTCATTAGAAGAAGACGTGCGAAAGGCCGTCTTCGTCTAAGCGCTTGATATTAAAGTAAATATAAGAATAATCAGGTAAGAAAACTGATATCTAACAAATTTTGCGGTGATGACAGACTGACAAAGCCACAAGAGTTTCAGTTTGTTTTCCAGAAAGCACGCAAAATACCGAGTAGAGACCATACGTTGCTTGTACGTGAAAATGGACTGGGACACCCCAGGCTTGGTTTAATTGTTTCTAAAAAATGTTCAAAGCTGGCCGTCGAGCGAAATCGCTTTAAGCGCGTAGTGAGAGAGCGTTTCAGGCAGGAAAAGAGTCGGGTCGGCGGGTATGATATTTTGGTCATTGCCCGGCCAGGCCTGGCGAAAAAAAATAATGTTCGTCTGGACAGCGCTTTAGATAAGCTCTGGACTACTTTATCAGCATGAAGACGGTACTTTTAATATTAATAAAGTGCTATCGCTACTGCCTTAGTCCGGTACTGGGTAGCAACTGCCGTTTTTACCCCACCTGCTCATGTTATGCGCAAGAGGCAGTAACAGAATTTGGAGCGGTGAGAGGCGGCTGGATGTCACTGCGTCGTATCTGCCGGTGTCACCCCTGGCATGAAGGGGGTATTGACCTGGTACCTGAAAACAAACAATCAAAAAAGTGTCTGGATAAAATTTAAGTACAACAAGTTAGCCCAGGCAAAATGAATCGCGTATCAAACGAAAAATGACAAATATTAATGGATAATCAAAGAACCATCCTCTTTTTTGGACTCTCGTTTATACTGCTTCTGCTGTGGCAAGCCTGGCAAGAGGACTACGTTAAACCGAAGGCGACACTCTCCACGGCACCCGTCATCTCTGCACTGCCTGATCAAGGGGGTGCGCAATCTCCCCTGGTGCCAGACAATGGCGTGACACAACAGGACAGACCGCAAATTTCATCTGTCCCCACCGAGGCGCCAAGTGTGGCTCCGATGAGTCAGGTACTTAACTCTGATAAGCGCATTCACGTGCGGACAGATCTCTACGATATTGAGATCGACACCGTGGGCGGCGATATTCGTAAAGTTGATCTGCTGACCTACCCGGTCTCCGCCAGCACCCCCAATATCCCCTTTCGTTTAATGGAAGATAAAGGCTTTAGACTTTTTATCGCTCAAAGTGGCCTGTTGTCTGGCAGCTCCGCGCCGGATCATCACGCTGTCTATCAAGCCGACCAACTAGATTACGCACTGACCAGTACCAGTGATGAGTTAAAGATACCGCTGCGCTGGGTGAGTGAAGATGGCGTTACCGTGATCAAAACCTATACCTTCAAACGCAATAGTTTTTTGATCGAAGTAGATCACCAGGTGATTAATAATAGTGGTCAGCCGTGGCGTGGGCATCAGTATCGACAGCTGCAACGCACCGCCGCCGCCGATAGTGAAAGCTCCTTTTTTATTCACACCTATACCGGTGGTGTGATTTTTAGTAATGAAGAGAGCTACGAGAAAATTCACTTTAGTGACATGGAAGATAAAAATCTTGCGCGTGATATCAGTGATGGCTGGGCCGCGATCATTCAGCACTATTTTATCGGCGCATGGATTCCGAAAAAAGACGAAACCAACCATTACTATAGTAAAGCGCTCGATGATGGTCGCTACACATTAGGGTTAGTCTCCCCTGAAGTAGTGGTTGAAAGTGGTGCGATCAATACTTTCTCAAGTGGTCTATATATAGGCTCCAAAACACAGGAGCGTCTTGAGCCTGTTGCCGAAGGACTCGTGCTCACTGTTGATTACGGCATACTGACGTTAATTGCAGAACCACTTTTCTGGCTGCTCAAGTTCTTCTATGAGCTAGTGGGTAACTGGGGCTGGGCGATTATTGGCGTCACCCTTGTGATCAAGCTTGCATTCTACAAGCTCTCAGAAAAGAGTTATCGTTCGATGGCCAACATGCGTAAGGTCACGCCGAAGATTACCGCAATCCGTGAGCGATATATCGATGACCGCCAGCGCATGAGTCAGGCGATGATGGAGCTCTACAAGAAAGAGAAGATCAACCCGATGGGTGGCTGTCTGCCGATGCTGGTGCAGATCCCGGTATTTATTGCGCTCTACTGGGTGCTGCTAGAAAGTGTTGAACTGCGTCAGGCGAGTTTTATTTTCTGGCTGAATGACCTGTCGACCAAAGACCCATACTACGTGCTGCCGTTATTAATGGGACTGACGATGTACATTCAGCAACAGCTGAATCCGAAGCCACCCGATCCAATGCAGGCGAAGATCATGGCGGCACTGCCGTTTATCTTTACCCTCTTTTTTGCATTCTTTCCGTCAGGGCTGGTGCTGTACTGGGTGGTCAACGCGATCCTGTCGATCCTGCAGCAGTGGTACATTACGCGCCGCATTGACATGGGGCTTGATAATGACGACGATGACAAAAAGAAAAAAGGCAAAGGTAAAAAACCGAAAGATAAACCCAAGCCAC
>CALZIG010000309.1 GCA_945787585.1 uncultured Gammaproteobacteria bacterium
AAGAGCCGGATTTTGTCTTTAATGATATCGGGCTCGGCAGCGAATGTGAGCTGTTAATGGGCGAAGAAAACCCTGTGACAGTTTTTATTGGTGAGGTCACCGCGATTGAAGAGCGTTACGGTGAGGGCGCGCCATTTTTAGCACTGCTACTGCAGGATAAACTGCATCGACTGGCGCGTTCGCGCAACAGCAGGACGTTTGAAGATCAAAGTCCGGATGATGTGGTGCGTGCAATCGTCAGTGATGCGGGGTTGAGCGCCGATGTTAACGTCTCAACTTTAGTTTCGACATGGCATCAATTAAATGAAAGTGACCTCGCATTTTTACAGCGTCTGTTAAGTCGTTTTGACATCGCCCTGCGCCTGGAAGGAAATCAATTGCGTGCCAAGCCGGAACAGGCGGATAGCGATGCGATCGAAATCGACGCGCAGGATAGTGCCCTGAGGGTCAGGTTGCTGGTGGATCTGAACCATCAATGGTTAAATTCAACTGTACAGGGCTACAACCTGGCGGATGCGGTGGAGGTGAATCACACCGCCGCGTCAATGACACCGGCACCCGCTGCCACCACAGCACGCATCACCTTGAATGACCTGAGCTGGCCTGGCGATGAAGTGATGCCGCAGCCGTTCGCCCGTTCCAGTGCGGAGGCGCAGGCGTATGCCAAGGCGCATTTTCGTCGTCAGGCGAAACGTTTTATTCAGGGGGATATCGTCTGTCAGGGCGAAGCGAGCCTGAAAAGTGGCCGCGAAATTGATTTAGCGGGCGTCTCGCCACGGTTACTGGGTAAGTATCAAATCGTTCACTGCGTGCACCAGTTTGATAATAATTCCGGTTTTGAAACCCATTTAAAAGTGAACAGGGCGGACTGGCAGGTATGAACCATCATTCACTAGGACAGTTACAGAGTCTACAGTTGGCGCAGGTCGTCGATAATGTCGATCCCGATAGTCGCGGACGGATAAAAGTTCGCCTGCAATCAACGCCGATGGAGCTCTGGGCCAGTGTCGTCGCACCCTCGGCGGGGCAAGGTTACGGCGTTAGTTTTATTCCCCGTCTTGATGAAATGGTGGTGCTCGCGTTTGTTACGCCCGAGTTACCGCTGGTGCTGGGCAGTGTCTGGGCCGGGCAAAGCAGCGTACCTGAAGATGCCGATCCACACGAAGACCATTATGTGGTGCGCACCCCAGCAGGCACCGTGGTGGAGTTTGATGATAACGACGGCCCTAAAGTGGAGATGCGCACCCGCGCCGGGTATCGCATCAATATTGATGAAGGCAGTGGTGGCGAGATCACCATTGAGCGCGGTGCGCAAAGTATCAAACTCACCCCGGCGGAGATTAATATCGACAGCAGTGGCCCGGTCAATATTAACAGTTCAACGGTGAATGTTTCTGCTGCGATGGTGAAAGTGGATGCCGCGATGTCAAAGTTCAGTGGCGTGGTGCAGGCCGATACCGTGATAGCGACCTCGGTAGTGGGGACAACCTATACCCCTGGCGCGGGTAACATCTGGTAGGCCGATGCGATGAATATAAACCAGACATTACATGCTGTGACGATTAAAGCGCCGTTTTATCACAGCGGTACTGATGCCGCTTTGCATCGCTATCTTGATACGGAATTTATTAATCGTTTTCAACAGGACATACAGCAACAGCAGTTTACCTTGCCGCAGTTTTCCAGCTGGATGAAAGAAGATAAACACAGTCCGCACGATAACAAACCGGTATTACGCTTACCATTGCATCGCGCTTTTCATCTGGTGAGCTGTGAGGTGGTGTGTGACCAGTTAGGAAAGCCGGCACTGGACCCGCAACGCATCACCTCGGCGGGTTTTGTGATTCGTCGTATCAATGGTGAGCAGGAATACGCATGGCAACTCGAAGATGGCGAGGCGCTCGGCTGGCAACCCGCACCGGATGAGTTACGTGATCCCGATATCCATCGCCGCCTGTGTGCGAATGGTGTGTTACAAAAACGCGCAGCCCAGCCGACCTACAGTGGCGAAGAGGTTTTTCCGCTGCACACGCACACTACCCACGATGATAAGGGAAAACGTCACACCCTGCTGTTTGGTTACGTGCCGCTGGGCGGTTTTTATTATCACCGTAATACCGCAACGGCATTTGATGAGTCGTCACAAAAAGCGGTGGTGGATGCCGATGCGCAATCACTCTCGTGGCCATTTGGTTACCGTAAGCCACTCAAAAGAGTGTGGAACGATACTGTTGCGCGCACAGTCAATGGCGGCAAACCGGGTCAGCCCTTTTTTGAGTTACTGCGCCTGCTGGTCAACCGTTACCACCTCGGTGAAGATGCGATTGAAAGTAACAGTGCGTTAGCGAAGAAAATGGACCAGCTATGGTTCTATGATGAGAGTGCCTTTTCTGCCCAACTTAAAAAAATGGATTACCAGGAATCGAATCGCCACCATTTTAGTGGCTATCGGAAATCATCGTTGTGGTCTTATCTACGTAGCTGTTTTGACAATGCCAAAGAAAACCCGTTAGTACGCTGGATTAGCGAACAGGAGATTGCCATTGATAAAGTCGGTGGTATTGATAACTTTTCGAGTTTTAGCGCGCTGCCTGCCAGCTCGGCCAGTCAATCTATCAACTGGACGCTCTTCGTTAGCGAAGCTGATGCCGAGGAGATTCGTGAACTTCTGGGGCAGCGTTTACGTAATCAGGCACTTGCGCAGGTACAGGAAATCCCACTGCCTAAATTTACCCAGGAGCAAGAAGATGCGTACCAAATTATTCCGTTTGTGCGCGCGTTAAATGATCAGGGTAAAGAGCAGATTCAATGGGTAGAAAACGCCAACCGCAGCATTCTATTTCGCGTCGCCGCGCCATTTGATCCGGAAGCGAGTCGACCATCGCTGATACAGATGCCATCGCTATCAGATTTAAAACGCGGCATGGCGAAGGGGGCAAGTTTTATCACGCCCGCTGACACGTTTAACCTGGTCAATAATTTGAAACTAAAAAAAGGGGCCAGTGAAGATGTGATCCCTGATAGTGAGCCGGGGCCGAGTTTAGGGGTTCAATGGATCTGTTCGTTTAGCCTGCCGGTGATCACACTGGTGGCGATGATCCTGTTGATGATCATGATTTCACTATTGAACATTATCTTTTTCTGGTTGCCGTGGGTGAAGATTTGTCTTCCCTTTCCCAAAATAAATAAAGGAAGCTAGGACGTGCCGACACCGATTCCATCAATATTAAGCTGGCCTTTAGGTGAGGTCGTCGAGGGTCGACTCAACTGGTCCGCTGATGACCAGAGCATTCGTGAAGTGATGCTTAATATTTTATTAACCCGCCCAGGTGAAAGACTGATGCGGCCGGACTTCGGCGCGGGTCTGCTGAGCTTCGTGCATCAACCGAATAATGAAACCACCCGTAATTTAATTGCTGGCGTGGTGCGTAAATCGCTGGCGCAGTGGGAGCCAAGGGTACTGATAGAGGAGGTAACCGTTGAGCCTAGCCTCACTAATGTCGCAGAAGTGCACATCACCATCTTTTACCAGTTGCGCTATACAAAAACACCAGCGGAGTTCAGTGTGACCCTGAATCTGGGTCAGCTGCCATGATCGCTTATTGCAGAGGGGTTTAGACCTATGCCATTACCTGTACCCAATCTGGATGACCGGCGCTTTGATGATTTAGTCAAAGAGGCCCAGGCGCGCCTGGCGACACACCTGCCGGAGCTCACGCACATTGCACCGGGTGATCCGGTACACAGTTTTATTGACCTGTTTGCGTGGTTGACGGAAACGATACTGTACCGTGCAAATCTAATTCCTGAACGGCAACGCCGAGTATTTTTAAATCTGTTACAGATCCCGGTGCGCGCTGCTCGGCCCGCACGGGGGGTGGTCTGTGTTGATGCTGGCCCCAATAGCGTGCAGCTCAATGATATCCTGCGTGATGGCGCGCAGCTGACGGCGGGTAAACAGACACTGACAACCTTGGGTGAACTGCAACCCACCAATCTGAGTCTGCAAGTGGCGATCAAAGAAAAACTGGATGCCACCGCGCTGGCAGAGATGGGTCTGACGTTGCAGGATCTACAGGAACAGTTTGGCCTGCGTAAAGATGAAATACCAACGCCTTTTCAACCACGAAATTTCAGTCTCGGTGAAGAGACCCTTACGCTGAAAAATAGTTTAGACGCCGCTTTTTACCTCGCCTGCATCGTGCCACGCCAACTCGATGATGAAGTCGATAAACTACGCAAAAATCTCGCCGGTATCACCCTGAATATCGGCATCGCGCCCTCCGATGAGCTGGAAGGCGATGCGATCAATGAACTCAATCCTCGTACCTTAATCTGGGAACTGGTCTCAACGGGAGAAGAGGGCGAGCCGATCTACTTGCCGCTGGATATTCTCAGCGATAGTTCAAAGGGTGGGCACCAAACTGGTGTCGTGAGGCTACGGTTACCGCGCAATGATCAGCTATTTACCGCGTTTACCAATGATGACCCGATGTTTACCGGTTACCGAGATCTACCGCCAGACCTGATTGATCAGGTGGAAGCGGCGCGCGTGGCTTTCTGGATTCGCCTGCGTTGCCCGGAGCATCCGTTGTTAGATCTGGGCTATCTCGGACTGAACGCGGTTGATGTTGTTGCCCAGGGGTTACGGCAGGATACGATGGTGGGGATGGGCACGGGTCAACCTGACCAGGTCATCGTACTGCCCGATCAACAGATAGATGCGTCAACCCTGCAACTACAGGTGGAAGAAAACGGCAGTTGGGCCGACTGGCAGGCGGTCGATTATCTGGTGGGGCAGAGTCCTTCTGCCAGGGTTTTTCGTCTCAACGCGGAGTCGGGTTATGTCTATTTTGGCGATGGGGTGAGCAGCGGTCGTCGCCCAGCAGAAGGGCATCGGATCAGAATTGTCGCTTACCGTTTTGGCGGCGGTATCGAAGGCAACCTCACGGCGGACAGCATTAAAGAGATCAAAGAGGGTAACCCGCGCTTTAAAGTGCGTCACGACTGGCCGCTCAGTGGTGGGCTTGATGCAGAGACGGTCGAGCAGGCTGAGCGTCGTATCCCACAATTTTTAACCCATCGTAATCGCGCCGTGACGCGGCAGGATTTTAAATTTATCACCGAAGCCAATCCGGTCAATCCGGTGGCGCGTGCAGAAGTGCTGGAGGGTTTTTTACCCGGCGCAACGATTAAGGCGGCGCGTGATGATGTGCCGGGTGTCGTCAGCGTGTTTGTACTGCCACCCGCACAGCCTGAACTAGGGCACACGCCCAGGCCGACGCAAGGGTTACTCAAAGATGTGTTCACTTATTTGCTACAGCGGATTGTGCTTGGCACAGAACTATATGTACTCAGCCCGGAATTTGTCCCCGTCGCCATCAGTGTGTTGCTACAGGTGCGCGAACCCGAAACCGAGCAGCAAACACTGCGCGATGTGCAGCAGGCATTAGTCGAGTATCTGTGGCCGCTTGCGCCCGGCGGCGCGCGCGCTGAAGGCTGGCCGATGGGCACAGCGGTACGGGTGAATGAGCTGTCAACGGAGATATCGCGTGTCGAAGGGGTGCTGGCGATTAACGCCGTCAGCCTGTTCAAACGGACCAGTAAAGGATGGCGTGTGTTGAAGGCGACGGAAGAGGTCACCCTCAGTCAATACCAGCTCCCTGAGCTAATGGGCGTACGAGTAGAGCGTGGTACCGGCAAGCCGCTGTTACCGAGTGGTATTGGCTATCTGGAGGGCGAAAGCCCCGCAAGCAGTAGTGGCGTGGCCGTCCCTGTGATTCCTGATGTGTGCTGAAATAAAGAGCTGATATAACGAACTGATATGGACATAAACAATACACCGTTTATTTTGTTACGTGACGAAGCGGAATTTGAGCACGGCTCAAGCCGTTTGCGCTGGAGTCGTGAACAGCAGTGCCTGAGTCTGGCGCAAAACCAGACACTACGACTGCCGCAATCGACCGCCGCAAGCGCGATGCCCGAGTGGCTCGCCAGTACGCCGCTAGCGCTGGATAGCTTTAATCAGATTGGACGGCTCAGCAGTGATGCGAGTCAGGTTGAGTTTAATAGCGGTCGTGGATTTTTACCGTTACAGGACGGCGAGTTGCAACGGGTGCAGGCGGAGGTTGGGCGTTTTACTGATTTAGCATTGGGTGGCGAGAGTCGTCTTGCTGCACCTTTTAGTAATGATGTGGATGCGCACGGTCTGCTGCTGTTTCATCTTGGCAAACGGTGGCAAACAGCGTGCAGTCTGCCTGTCGCACCGCGTCGTGCATGGGTCGATAACGCCAATCGCTGCTGGGTGGTGAGTGCCAACCACCTAATGGTGTGCGAGGGTGAGCCACTACCGCTACCCTATAAAACGCAGCCACAACGATTCGAACCGGCGACCGTTAACCCTCATGCGCTGGCGTTTCTGTGGCAAGCGCCGCAGTCATTGCCGACGGGTCTGCAAGCACTGGCGATCTGCGGCGATGATCAGGCGCTCTATATTCTCTGCCACGACGAGGCCGATCAGCAGCTGATTATCAAGCGCACATTGTCACTCAATGATGAAAGTCCGTTTGCCGTTTACCCGCTGGATGGTGACATTCCATTTGTGATCGATCTAACTGTCGCCGCCCCCGGTCGGCTCGCTGCCATCGCACCACGCCAGGCAGGGGATAGCGATTTTATCCAGCGCGACTGCGCGGTGCTGGAACTCGTGTGGGATTCTGAAACCGAGTCGGGTAGCGCGCGGCTGATACGCGAACGCTACCCAATGCTTTCTAATGCGATGCCACGGTTTGTCTCCAGCGCCGATGGCCAACTGCGATATCAGGCGGAGATTGATCCCGACTATCCCGACCTTGGCCTGCGCCCGCGTGAACTGCACCGACTGCGTCGCCAGCAATTCCATCGTCAGGCCAGCACCCTGTTACACCATATTTTCGACGCAGGCCAGCCCGATGCACTGTGGCATCGCATCTATCTGGATGCCGCTATTCCGCCCGGTTGTCAGCTTGAATTAGCGGTCCGTGTCTATAACACACCGGGGCAGCGCGGCAGCGCACCACTGATCGATCAGCCAGCACCGGTATGGAATCCGCTGCCTTCAGAGCTGGCCTATGCCGAATCACTTGCCGTGCAAAAAGTGGGCGTGAGCGGTCTGTTTGAGATTTTATTGCAGCGCCCGGACGGCCCTGTGCGTCGTCTGAACGGCCGCTATCTACAGATTCAACTGCACATGACCGGTAATGTTCATCAATCGCCGCGCTTACATGCACTGCGCGCTTACTACCCCCGCTTCTCTTATCAGGATGCCTATCTGCCAGAACTGTACCGTCAGGAGCTGAGTTTTGATGCGGACAATAGCAGCGGCCCCGCCAACGGTGCAGATACGCGTGAACGATTACTTGCCGCATTCGAAAGCATCCTGACACCGATCGAAGCGCGCGTCGCCGCCGCCGACCAGCTCAGTCATCCACAGGCGACCCCGGCGGAAAACCTTCCCTGGCTGGGTGAACTCCTGGGTGCGCAACTTCCACCTCACTGGCCGCAGAAAAGGCAGCGTCGACTGATTCAGGAAACGGGTTTGATCCAGCAATACAAAGGCACGCTGGCGGGGCTTAATCTCGCGCTGGATGTGGCGACCGACGGCGGGGTGCAGCGTGGTGAGGTGGTGGTGGTTGAGAACTTTCGTCTGCGCCGTACCATGGCAACTATTTTGGGCGTCAGCATGGATGATGGCGATCACCCGCTGACGCTGGGGACGGGCATGAGCGGTAACAGTCTGGTCGGCGAA
>CALZIG010000310.1 GCA_945787585.1 uncultured Gammaproteobacteria bacterium
GGGCATCGCTGCGGAATGATCACCTTGAATGTGATGGAAGCGGATGATGTAGCACGTGCGGTACAGCGTGAACAGAGTGCAGAACGTTATCGGACTGTACTGGGTCATTTTCGTCACGAAGCAGGGCACTATTATTATGAGCTTTTATCCGCGCAGGAAAGGGGATTCGAGGCCCTTTTTGGTGATCCACTGAAGCCCTATACTGAGGCATTGAATCTGTATTACGAACAGGGGCCACAGGATGGCTGGGAGCATAATTTTATCAGTGCCTATGCGAGCGTTCATCCCCTTGAAGATTGGGCTGAGTGTTTTGCGCATTATTTGCACACGATTGATACTGTGGAAACAGCAGTGGCGCGGAATGTGATTGCGCCACTTAAAGAAGATGGTTCGATTGAACCGTTGCTCGAATGCTGGGAGGGACTCGCGGTGACACTTAATGAGCTTAATCGCGGGCTTGGTCTGCGTGACGCTTATCCTTTTGTGGTAACGCCGGGCGTCTCTGACAAATTAAGGTTTGTCGACGAGGCGGTACGGAGTCATTCACGTAACAGCGTAATGTGAGGCCAGCACGTTGTTTAGCCCTTAGTGGGGCTATCATGGGTAATGGGGTGGATATTATTACCTGGCGAAGCCGTCCTCTTTTCCCATTCGAGGGGTGGTAGCGCTGCGAAGGCGCTATTGAGTGCTTCATTCCAGCTCTGGCGAATGGAACGGAGATATTCATCATCTTCATTAAGCCGTAAGTAGTGATTACTTTCGAAGGAATCTTTTTCATAGACCATCACTTCAATGGGCGGCCCAACCGTCGCATTTGATTTGATGGTTGAGTCCATCGAGACTAGCGCACAACGTGCGGCATCTTCCAGTGTGGTTTTACGCGTGATAATCCTGTCGAGAATAGGCTTGCCATATTTACTCTCGCCAATCTGTAAAAATGCGGTCTCATCGGAGTCGGCAATAAAATTCCCGGCAGCGTACATGAGATAAATGGCCGGTGCGCCGCCTTTTATCTGTCCACCAAAAATTAATGACGCGGAGGTATCGATTTTAGCGCCGGTGGTCGCGGTCTGCGCCTTAGCCTGTTCCTCACGATTGATATCACTGACATAAGTGGCCGCTTCGCTCATCTTTTTACAGGTAAGCAAACTTTTTTTGGCCTCAGGGTCATCGAGTTCATGCTCTATGCGGCTGACGATAGCCTGTGTGGTGGCTAGATTGCCTGCAGTTAACAGAACAAATAAACGGTCACTGGCGGGCGTAAACAGGTGCATTTTGCTATAGATAGAAAGCATGTCCGCACCTGCATTGGTGCGAGAGTCGGAGCAGAACACGAGACCGCTTTGACTGGAAATCGCCACACAATATGTCATCTCACAAAATCCCCTGATGTAATTAATAAGCTATTTTACCGGAGTTGAGCAATATGCGCCCGTTTAATTGAGGGTGATAGCATGAATAACCAGGGGGAAGTTTAGCGATGATGCTGTCTTGACAGGTGTAACCATCTGTGAATATACCGTGCGCTGGCAAGTGTAGATACAGTCGAATAATTTACACTATTTTCCGCCAATTTATGGTTTAATGCTGCGATGTTCAGACCGTTAGAAATATTCATTGGGCTTCGCTATACCCGCGCCAAACGCCGCAACCATTTTATCTCTTTCATCTCGCTGATCTCTATTTTAGGAATCGCGCTGGGGGTGGCGGTACTTATTACTGTCATTTCAGTGATGAATGGTTTTGAAAAGGAGCTGCGTGAACGCATTTTGGGCGTGGTCTCTCATGCCACAGTACAGGTGGTAGGCGCGCCGCTACAGGCGTGGCCGGATGTAAGCGAACGACTGCGTCAATATGATGGGGTTGTCGGTGTTGCCCCCTATATTCAGGCCGAGGGGATGTTAAGCCAGGGTGCTGCGGTCAGCGGTACGTTAATCCGAGGCATCCTGCCCTCACAGGAAGGCGAGGTCTCCGAGCTGAGTGACAAGATGCTCGCCGGTAACCTGGATAACCTCCATCCCGGTGAGTTTGGCATTATCCTGGGCAAAGACCTCGCGCTTTCGATGCGTGCAGGGCTGGGTGACAAAGTGACGTTGATCACCCCGCAGGCGAGTGTCACCGCAGTGGGTATTCTACCGCGGCTTAAACGCTTTACGGTGGTCGGTATCTTTGAAATAGGCATGTATGAGTATGACAGCGCACTGGCACTGTTACACCTCGAGGATGCATCCAAATTGTTCCGCCTTGAAGGGGGCGTTACTGGGGTACGTTTGAAGCTCGAAGACCTGGATGATGCACCGAAACTGACCCGCCAGCTACAGGCCGAACTTCCTCCGGGCTATCATGCGAGCGACTGGACACGGCAACACGCTAATTTTTTCCGTGCGATACAGATGGAAAAAACGGTGATGTTTTTTATTTTGTTACTGGTTGTGATAGTGGCAGCGATCAATATTGTTTCAACATTAATGATGATGGTCACGGAGAAAGAGAGCGACATTGCCATCTTGCGTACACTTGGTATTAGCCCCGGCTCTATTATGGGTGTGTTTGTTGTACAGGGCGTGGTGATTGGTGTGATCGGCGCCTTGTTCGGAACGATCGGGGGTGTAGCTTTGGCAATGAATGTCGAGACGCTAGTGCCTGCGATCGAAGAGTTATTCAAAGTGCAGTTTCTCGCAGCAGATGTCTACTATATCAGTGATCTACCTTCTGACATGCGTAACGCAGATGTGATTACGATTGCTATCTCTTCGCTAGTGATTTCGCTACTGGCCACACTCTATCCCGCATGGCGCGCCTCACGTACACAGCCGGCTGAGGCGCTGCGTTATGAGTGATCAACCGATTTTACACTGCAAAAACCTGCAAAAACGTTTCACTGAGGGCGGCATGAATGTCGACGTGTTACGTGGCATCAATTTCACAGTTGCAGCCGGGGAGCGTATCGCGATTGTCGGTAGCTCCGGACAGGGAAAGAGCACGCTACTCCATCTGCTGGGTGGGCTTGACAGCGCTTCCGGAGGAGAGGTGTTTGTTGAGGGTGAAGATATGATGCAGCTCAGTGAAAAGCGGCGCGGACTGTTACGTAATCGCACCCTCGGTTTTGTCTACCAGTTTCACCATTTACTGGCAGAGTTCAGTGCGCTGGAGAATGTTGCGATGCCGCTGTTGATTCGTGGTAATGCCCCCGCGCTCGCGAGCCAAAAGGCAGCCGACATTCTCGACAGGGTTGGGCTAAGTGCCCGTTGTCAGCACAAACCGGGCGAGATGTCCGGCGGTGAACGTCAGCGTGCCGCGGTTGCGCGCGCACTGATAACCGAACCCAAATGCGTGCTGGCCGATGAGCCGACCGGTAATTTAGACCGTAAAAATGCCGATCAAATTTACGGCCTGATGCTTGAATTAAATCAGGAGCTGAATACCAGCTTTGTGGTAGTGACCCACGAAGTGACGTTAGCACAGCGGATGGATCGGATTCTGGTACTCGAAGATGGCGTATTAAAAAACCACGAGACTGTTGATTAACCTTTTTGACGTTTTTCTTTGCGGCGTCTACGACGTTCTTTCCAGTCTTTCAGGACTTGTGAGCGCCAGAACCAACGAATAATAATATTACTGACCACGGCGGAGAACGTCGCCACCAGAAAGCAGCCCAGTAAAAAGGGCGCCCAGATACCACCCAGTTGCGTCATCAGCCACTCAACCGTCAATTCAAATTCGATATTTCTGACTGGCGTATCAAGCACCCAGGCGCCTATTTTATAGCAACCATAAAAGATAGGCGGCATAGTGAAAGGATTCGTTATCCATACCAGGGCTGCGGAGATTGGCAGGTTCACACGTAACGGAATGGCGGCGGCGGCGGCCAGTACCATCTGAAATGGAACCGGCACAAAGGCCATAAAGAGTCCCACAGAGAAGGCACCGGAGACCGAGCGGCGATTTAAATGCCACAGATTTGGATCGTGAATTAGTTTCCCAAAAATTTTCAGGTGCTTATGTTCGCGGATTTTTTTATAATCCGGAAGAAACCTTTTTATTATTTTTTTGGGCATCCGACAACAATAGCCTAAGCTAGCGGTGGCTGTCTATATTTAGACAACTGTCTGTATTGTATAAGTAAGCATAACCAGGGAAGGATATGCGTCTTGGAGCAGTAGCATTTTTATGCGGTGTGCTGTTGTTGCAGCAATTAGCTGAACTACCGCAGTTATCGTCGATTCAAACGGTACTATGGCTGGTGCTATTGGCGCTGCTGCTATGGGGGGCATGGAGTATCCGCCCCCTCAGGCCACTGTTATTTTTGATCGCCGGTTTTCACTGGGCGCTGTTACAGGCAGCACTTATATTATCGACCGCATTACCGGCGGCGCTGGAGAAACAGGATGTTATCATTCAGGGTTCGATAGCCTCGCTACCACAACAACAGGGACGCAAGTGGCGTTTCCTGTTCGATATTGAAACCCTTAA
>CALZIG010000311.1 GCA_945787585.1 uncultured Gammaproteobacteria bacterium
ACCTCCTGCGATCCCAGTACTTCTTGCGAGTCGACCTCCCAGGTATTGAGGATCTTGCCGCGCAACGGCATGATC
Source organism: uncultured Gammaproteobacteria bacterium (assembly GCA_945787585.1). Classification (GTDB taxonomy): domain Bacteria; phylum Pseudomonadota; class Gammaproteobacteria; order SZUA-140; family SZUA-140; genus SZUA-76. Next base: position 76 of record CALZIG010000311.1, read on the forward strand.
GCCTGAAAGCTACGATCACGCGCCTGCTTGGCAGAGCCGCCGGCCGAGTCACCTTCCACTAAAAATAGTTCGGTGCGTTCGAGATCCTGTGAGCTACAGTCCGCCAGTTTGCCCGGCAGGGCGGGGCCGGTGGTGACCTTTTTACGCACCACTTTTTTACCGGCGCGCATGCGTGACTGTGCATTGCTGATCGCCAGCATCGCAATCTGCTCACCGGCATCGGTGTGTTGGTTGAGCCACAGACTAAACGAATCTTTCACTACCCCGGAGACAAACGCGGCGCACTCACGCGACGACAGCCGCTCTTTGGTCTGACCACTAAACTGTGGGTCTTCAAGTTTCACCGACAGTACATAGGCGCAACGTTCCCACACATCGTCCGGTGCGATCTTCACCCCGCGTGGCAACAGATTTCGATACTCGCAGAAATCACGGATCGCATCGGTCAAGCCAGTGCGCAGACCATTCACATGGGTACCGCCCTGCCCGGTGGGAATCAGGTTGACGTAACTCTCTGTCACCAGCTCCCCCCCTTCTGGCAACCACACCACCGCCCAGTCGGCGGCTTCGCGTTCTGAGGCGATGCTGCCGATCAACAACTCATCCGGCAGTAATGTGTAGCCTTTTACTGCGTCATTCAGATAGTCACGCAGGCCATCTTCAAAATACCACTCTTCACGGGTATCGGACTTTTCATCATAAAAGGCCACATGCAGGCCGGGGCACAACACCGCCTTGGCGCGCAGTACATGACGCAAACGTGAGACCGACATCTTTGCTGAATCGAAATACTTGCCCTCAGGCCAGAAACGGATCGCGGTGCCGCTGTTCTTTTTACCCACCGTACCGATCGTCTTCAGGTTTTCGACCTTATCGCCATGCTCAAAGGCCATCGAATATTCGCTGCCATCCCGCTTGATCTTCACTTCCAGTCGTTTCGAAAGCGCATTCACCACCGAGACGCCGACGCCATGCAGACCGCCGGAAAACTGATAATTCTTATTAGAGAATTTGCCGCCCGCATGCAATTTGGTGAGGATCACTTCAACCCCGGGCACCTTCTCTACCGGGTGCTTATCAACCGGCATGCCGCGGCCGTCATCCTCGACCTCCAGTGAGCCGTCTTTATAGAGTGTCACCGAAATTGTTTTTGCATGCCCCGCGACCGCCTCATCGACACTGTTATCGATCACCTCCTGCGCCAGATGGTTGGGGCGCGTGGTGTCGGTGTACATGCCAGGGCGTTTGCGTACCGGTTCCAGTCCGGTTAATACCTCAATCGATTAGGCATCGTAATCTCTACTCATGGATGTTCCTGTTCTCTTCTGTCGCTGCGGGTGACTGATGGTTGCTGGTAACGGACGATGGAGCGGCCAACGGGCATGGAGTCTAGCACCAAGGCGGCGTCGAATACAAAGCAGCGTGTCAGACGCTCATCTGCTCGCCCATTATGTCGGCCGCTGCTTTTTATAGTAGAATCCTGCCCAATCTAAGAACCCTGAGCCATGGAAGCAGTACGGAGCCCATTTTGGTCAAAAAAAAACGCAGTAAAAAAGATCTCCCAGCCGATTTTGAAGGCGCCCTTGAGGCACTCGAAACGCTGGTGGAGCAGATGGAAGCGGGCGAAATTACGCTGGAAGAATCGCTGGAGCACTTTGAGCGCGGTATTCTGCTCACCCGCACCTGTCAGGAGGCGCTGAAAGCCGCCGAACAGAAAGTTGAAATTCTGATGAAAAACAGTCCTGATGCGAGTACACAGCCCTTTGCCAGTACTCATCCCACAGATAACGACCGTGACTAACAATAGCGCCGCATTCAAAGCACTGATGTTGCAGTGCAAGGCACGCGTGCAGGCGGCACTCGACCAGTGGCTGCCCGCCGCCGAGCGTAAACCGGAGACACTGCACGAAGCGATGCGCTACTCTGCACTCGCCGGTGGTAAGTATGTGCGCCCGCTACTGGTCTACTCGACGGGCCAGGCGCTTGGCGTCAGCCCAACGGCGCTTGACGGCCCCGCCTGTGCGATTGAACTGATCCATAGCTATTCACTGGTACACGACGACCTGCCCGCGATGGACGATGACGATCTGCGCCGCGGCAAACCGACCTGTCACAAGGCCTTTGACGAGGCGACGGCAATCCTCACCGGCGATGCACTACAGACGCTGGCGTTTCACATCCTCACGACCGACCCGTCCATATCTGTACCCGCAACACAACGGCTGCGCATGATTGAAACCCTGTCGTCTGCAAGCGGCTCACTCGGCATGGCCGGTGGCCAGGCGATCGACCTTGAAGCGGATGGCAAGGGCAACAGTATGTCGCTCGCGGCGCTCGAATACATGCACGCACAGAAAACCGGTGCGCTCATCTGTGCCAGTGTGCGGCTCGGCGCCCTCAGCCACGCAGATGTCGATGAAGCGACGCTTGCACACCTCGCACAATATGCCGCCAATATCGGGCTCGCCTTCCAGATTCGTGACGACATCCTCGATATCGAGGCCTCTACCGACACACTAGGGAAAAGCCAGGGGGCGGATATCGCCAGAAACAAACCGACTTATCCTGCCCTGCTGGGCATGGACGGCGCAAAACAGAAGGCACAACAGCTGCACGAAGCGGCGCTTGAAAACCTTGCAACACTGGGCAGTGAAGGTGATCCCCTGCGCTGGATCTCAGAATATATCGTGCAGCGGCCCAACTAATCTCCTTTAACTAACACTCGTTGCAAAAGGTATCGCGCGGCCACCAGAAGCAGCAAAATCTATGATATATTGGGCGATTGCGTATAAAAACCAGCCGATTAGAGCTCAATGACTACCACTGAAAACCGCTACCCGCTGCTGCATAAGATTGACTCACCCGCCGATCTGCGCCAGCTATCCGCTGGCGAACTGGAACCGCTGGCACGCGAGCTGCGCAATTTTCTGATTCAGTCGGTCTCGCAGACCGGTGGGCATCTCTCATCCAGCCTCGGCACCATTGAGCTGACCATCGCGCTGCAATACATCTACAACACCCCGGATGATCGTCTAGTGTGGGATGTGGGCCATCAGGCCTATCCCCACAAGATCCTCACCGGACGCCGCGAACGCATGAGCACACTGCGTAAAAAAGATGGCCTGAGCGGGTTTATCAAACGCAAAGAGAGTGACTATGACACCTTCGGTGTCGGCCACTCCAGCACCTCCATCAGTGCCGCACTCGGCATGGCGATCGCCGCCGAAAAAACCGGCAGTTCACGCAAGGCGGTGGCGATTATTGGCGATGGAGCGATGACCGCCGGCATGGCCTTTGAGGCGCTAAACCACGCCGGCCATCTCAATAATGATCTGCTGGTGATTCTCAACGATAACGAGATGTCGATCTCGCCCAACGTCGGCGGCATGTCGAACTACCTCGCCAAACTGCTCTCCGGCAAGCTCTACACTTCGGTGCGCGAAAGTGGCAAAAAGGTGCTGAGTGCCGTCCCACCGATGCGTGAACTGGCACGCCGCGCCGAAGAGCATATGAAAGGGATGGTCATCCCCGGCACGCTGTTCGAGGAACTCGGTTTTAACTACTACGGCCCAGTGGATGGTCATGACATTCCCACGCTCATCACCACGCTGCGCAATCTACGCAGTCACAAAGGGCCGCAGTTTCTGCATGTTGTGACAAAAAAGGGGCGCGGTTACCAACCTGCGGAAGAGAACCCCTGCACCTATCACGGCGTGACCCCCTTTGATCCCGACAACGGCAAGATGCATGCAGCCAACACCGCCAGTAGCACGCCAACTTATACGCAGGTGTTTGGCGACTGGTTGTGCGACATGGCCAAACAGGAGCCAACGCTGGTCGCCATTACCCCCGCGATGTGTGAAGGCTCTGGCATGGTGAAGTTTTCGCGCCAGTTCGCCAATCGTTTTTATGATGTCGGGATTGCGGAACAGCACGCCGTCACCCTCGCCGCCGGACTTGCCTGTGATGGCATCAAACCGGTGGTGGCAATCTACTCTACCTTCCTGCAACGCGCCTATGACCAGTTGATTCACGATGTTGCGATTCAGAATTTGCCGGTCGTTTTTGCGATCGACCGCGCCGGACTGGTCGGTGCGGACGGCCCGACCCACGCGGGCAGCTTCGACCTCAGTTACCTGCGTTGCATCCCCAACATGGTGGTCATGGCGCCCAGCAACGAAAATGAGTGCCGCCAGATGCTCTACACCGCCACGCACCTGAATGGCCCAAGCGCCGTGCGTTATCCGCGTGGGCGCGGCCCCGGCGTAGCAGTTGAACAGACCATGCAAGCGATTGAGCTCGGCAAGGGCGTGGTACTCAAACAAGGTCAATCTGTCGCGATCCTCGCCTTTGGCAGCCGTGTTCAGGTAGCTGTGGCGGCCGCAAACGAACTCAATGCGACGGTGGTCGACATGCGCTTTGTTAAACCCATCGATGAGGCGCTCATCCTCGAATTGTCGAATAACCATGATTTACTCGTGACTATTGAAGAAAATGTCATCATGGGGGGCGCCGGGAGTGCCGTGAATGAAGTGCTTGCTGCGCAAAACGTGGTGCTCCCCGTGATCAATATGGGCCTGCCAGACGAATATTGCGAACAGGGTGACCACGAGTCACTGCTTGAAGGTTACGGCCTCAGCAAAGCAGGCATCATAAAACAGGTAAATGACTTTCATCAACAGACCGCATGCCATACAATAGGCGCTCGCACTAATTCCCACTAATCCAGTCAAGATCATTGCTATGCCCCCTCGTTACACACTCAAGATCGTCACCGACTTTGCAGCCGCACACTCACTGCGCGACTACCCCGGCGACTGCTCGCGCCTACACGGCCATAACTGGAAGGTGGAAGCCGAAGTCGTCGCCACTGAACTGAATAAAGTCGGCATGGGGATTGACTTTAAGGCGATCAAAATAGAAACGAAACTACTGATAGATCAACTCGATCATCGCTATCTCAACGAGATCCCACCGTTCGATGAGATCAACCCGACCGCCGAAAACATTGCGGCGTACCTCTATCAGGGCCTGTCAAAAAAACTTAATGGCAACACGCTACGGGTAAATGCCATCACACTGTGGGAAACCGAGCGCGCCTGTGTGCGCTACTCAGAGGAATAAGCGTTATGAACGAAACAAATACACAGATCGCAGACGTACAGAATGATCCGGACAATCGCCAGATACCGATCAACAAAGTCGGTATCAAAGATATCCGCCATCCAGTGCGCGTCAAAGACCGTAGCGAAGGCGAGCAGCACACCATCGCCAACTTTAATATGTATGTCGACCTGCCTCATAATTTTAAGGGAACACACATGTCGCGTTTTGTGAAGCTGTTGAATTCTCATGAACGCGAGATCAGTGTCGAATCATTTGAAGAGATTCTGGCTGATATGGCCAAGTTACTGGATGCTGAATCTGGCCATATTGAAATGAGCTTCCCCTATTTCATCAACAAAGCAGCCCCTGTTAGCAAAGTCGAGAGCCTGCTTGATTATGATGTGACACTGATTGGCGAAATCACCGGCGGGAAAAGCAATATCACCATCAAAGTGGTAGTGCCTGTCACCAGCCTTTGCCCCTGCTCTAAACAGATCTCCGACTACGGCGCACACAACCAGCGCTCTCATGTCACGGTGACGGCACGCACCGAAGGCTTTGTCTGGATTGAAGACCTGATCGATATCATCGAACAAGAGGCATCATGCGAAATCTTTGGCCTGCTGAAACGACCTGATGAGAAGTATGTGACCGAACGTGCCTACGATAATCCCAAGTTCGTTGAAGATATGGTGCGCGATGTTGCAGCACGCCTCAATGCCGATGATCGGATCACCGCCTATACGCTGGAATCAGAAAACTTTGAATCGATTCACAATCACTCGGCCTACGCGTTAATTGAAAAAATAAAATAGCGTAACCATATATATTATTTAAATTACATAGTAACCTCACGGAAGAGACTAAATAATTTTTGATTA
>CALZIG010000312.1 GCA_945787585.1 uncultured Gammaproteobacteria bacterium
CGCCAGGCGCATGCCGCGTGAACCGGGTTGCAACACCAACACGCCATCGACGAGCTGGGGGTCTACATACAGTTCATAATTGGACTCAATGATCAAAATAGACACATCGCTCAGCGGCAGTTGCTGCTGTGCATCCGCCAGTGACAGCGTCGTCGCCAGCAACGTCACTGCCCCCGTTGCGCGCGCCCGCTTGAGTTGCGTCGCAAGCGACGCGGTATCATCACTGACCGATGAATGCTCGCCCTGCATCCCCACCTGCGGTGCCTGCGCAGGGTCGAGCCATTGAAAATAGGCCAAAGCGACATCGCCATGTTGAATCCATTTTTCTGCAACAAATGCGTCACCGAACCAGTTACTCACCACCCACGGCAATCCATACGGTTGCAGAAATGCGGGACCGAAGGCAAGGTCACGCCACTGCACCCCGAGTGCATCGTAATTGAGTGCGGCAAAACCTTGGAGGATATAGTCACTGGTGAGCCGGTCCTGCGGCAGGTCACTGATTAACAGTCCGCCCGCAGAGACTAAAAAGAGATCAGGGTGCTGCGCGCGCAGTTCATCAATCTTTTGAACGCGTCGTTTGATACCCCCCTGATTACCAAATTCGCTACAGCCACACGGCTCCAGTTCGCCGTCAAGATTCCCCGAATAGACCAGGGTCGCCTGTCGTGTAGTTGCGCTCTCTGGCACAACCACACAGCTCATCAACATCACCGCAAACAGTAAACAACAGGCCCACTGTAATAACGCTTTCATCAACATCACCCGCCTTTTCAATCAGTCCCTATTGTTACACAAATAAAGTAGCGGGCATCCGCCGCAGCGACTCAACGGCGCGTGGTTTCTGCCAGCCATGAATAACGGTGGCCGACCATCAGTAACGAGTATTATTCCTCGGCCAGCGAGAGATCGACCAGCTCTTCGACCTCGTGCCGGTCCGGTGTCTTACCCTGCGCACGAACAGAGCTGCGATAGACCAGCGCAATCAGTTGTGCTTTACGTTTACCACTGATCTCTAGTCCCCGCGCTGCAAACACCTCATCAATCATCGCAATCGCTCGCGTGAGTAGCGTTTTATCGATCTGGGTCAGGCCGTAAGGCTCCACATCTTCGCCTACGCCAATTCCGCCCACACGCACCGGCCCTCGCCCCAGCACCAGATAATCCAGCGAAACACCGCTTTGACGCGCATATTCCAGCACACGCTCCCACGGAATCTGCCCGCGAGCCTTCCATGGGCCGATATGTTTTTTCTCCGCGCCCAACATAATCGCCACATCGGTATCGTAGCGTAACGACTCGGCGCGCTTGATCCGCTCAATGATCTCTTCTGCCTGATTTTTCACGTTCAAATCAATAAAGCCCTTGACTTAGAATTCTATTTAGACTATTTATATTCAAATAAAATTATTTTTAATTCATAATCGAATAACAAAGGAATTGTTTTCGACATGAAACAACCACCAAATCAAAAAGATAGTCGCTATTCTGAATTGTACGTCATAAAGCTGATGCGTTTCTACGATATCAAGCACAGCCACATCGCGGCGCGCATGAGTGGCAATGGGCACACCGTAAAACGTGCGCTCGACCCTGCAGCATCCCTGACCACATCACACGGCAATATTCTGCTAACACGCAGAATCACCGAACAGATACTTGCAGAAAAAGGGTGGGCAGGTGAACCACAAACCCTGTGGGGTGAGTTCAATGATCTCCAGCAAGCGATCATCGATGAGAAGGTATCGACACTTCCACCATGAAAAAGAACGCGCCGACGACACAGCTAACCACACAGTACATCGAACACCTGATCTTGCAAATCAGCCTGCTTTCCCGCGCCCTGGCGACAACACAACTCAACAATTCACAAGCATGTAAATATCTTCAGGAGGCTGAGCGTAACCTCTTCAAGGCAGCCGATATCCTTTACACCAGCGCTACCTGTATTGGCTGTGGCTGTAATGGTTTCAAACAATGCACCACCGAAGATGGTTGGGGATGCCACTGGCTGGTGGTCGATTATGACAAGCAGTGGGGGGTGTGTAGCGCATGTCCTGACAAACTATCAAGCTGGCGAGAACAAGACACATCCGACATTGATTGATTCATTTTTCTGCGACATCATGTCGCACGACATAATGCTCTCCACGCAGTACAATCTAACACAAGCGGATACCGCCCCAATAAATTGCTTTGACGATGTTTATACCACCCACCTCAACTTCTGATACGTCGATCGCGCAAAATCTAAAGCGCCTCTTTGTTCTAAGGAATATCGTGATTATCGGCTATCTGTCGATGATTGCCTTTGCATCAATCCAGCTCCACACCCACATTCCGTTATTACCCTTGATCAGCGTGATCTCAATTTATGGCGTCATCAACACCCTATCATGGCTGAAGTTGCGCCGTCGAGCCACCATCACCAATAACACTTTTTTCCTGCAATTGCTCATCGATGTGACAGTGCTAACGGCCATACTTTATTTCACCGGCGGCTCTACAAACCCCTTTGTGTCACTGCTACTCCTGCCACTGGTGATCGTGGCGGCGACGACACCACGTCATTACGCGTGGGCCATGGCGGTGATCACCATCGCGTGCTATACACTATTAATGTTCTTTTTCACTCCCCTGCATAAAATGGGAGAGCATCAAAGCAGCATCTTCGATCAGCATATCGTCGGCATGTGGTTTAGTTTTCTACTGGGGGTTGGGCTCATCGTTTTCTTTGTCGTTAAACTGGCAGACTCATTACGTGCACGCGAACAAACGATCAATGATGCGCGCGAAAAGGCGCTGCGTGACGAACACCTCATCGCACTCGGCACCTTTGCCGCGGGTGCCGCACATGAACTCAGCACCCCACTGGCGACGATGGCGGTCATCACCAAAGAGTTACAAAATGAATTTACTGACCAGCCGGAAATAAGCGGGCAAACTCAACTCCTACGAGAACAGGTCGAACGCTGTAAACAGACGCTCACGCAGTTATCGGCACGTGCCGGGCAATCACGCGCTGAAGGTAGCAGCATACGGCAACCACTCGATAGCTATCTGAACAATGTCCTTCAGCAGTGGCGTTTAATGCGCCCGGAAGTGACGATGCAACCGCAATGGCACGGCACTCAACCTGCGCCGCAGATCATGGCCGATGATACGCTGAGTCAGGCACTGACCAGCATCCTCAATAATGCAGCCGACGCCTCACCACAGCAAATTGAAATTATAGGTGACTGGACGAATCAGCAGTTGCAACTTACCATCAATGATCGCGGTACGGGTATCGACGCCAAGACACTGGCCGCCATCGGCACGCCCTTTGTCACCAGCAAAAAAGAAGGCCAGGGGCTCGGATTATTTCTCGCGCATGCAGTGATTGAACGCCTCGGTGGCAACATCTCAATCGACAATCGCACCGGTGGCGGTATTAGCGTGAAAATCCTGCTGCCACTCACATCACTCGTCATAGGCCACCCGTGAGCGGCAATAATGAACACCTCAATGATGCCCCATCACTACTGCTAGTCGATGACGATGAAACTTTTTGCCACGTGTTAAATCAGGCGCTGACAAAACGTGGCTTCGAAGTCACCGTCGCAAACAACGTCGATGCAGCCGTAATGCTTGCAGAACAAAACCTGCCGGAATTTGCGGTCGTCGACCTCAACATGCCGGGACCCTCTGGACTGGTGCTGATCGAAAAACTCAAAGCACTGGATGCCCACACACGCATTATCGTTTTAACCGGTTATGCGAGTGTTGCCACGGCAGTCGAAGCGATAAAACTAGGCGCGGTCCACTACCTCTCAAAACCCGCCGACGCCGACGATATTGTGAAAGCTTTTTATAAAGAGGGGGGCGATAGCAATACCCCAGTCACTACCAGACCCATGTCAATTAACCGTATGGAGTGGGAGCATATCCAGAAAGTATTAGTCGATTGTGATGGCAATATTTCCGCCGCCGCACGCCAGCTCAATATGCACCGCCGTACACTGCAGCGAAAATTACAGAAACGGCCATTAAAACAGTAGTGACCCGCCGATAATCACGTCATTTTTAATTCTATATTATGTATCACTCAATTCATTCCACCATAAAACCAAACAGCCTAAATTACGACTATAGTCACGGTGGCACATGTCGATATATTCAAATATAAAGTGATTGCCGATCCAGTACGTGAGCACGCTATACTTTACTAACATTTAAAAACCAGCGATTGAGCAACCCCATGTGGAATAAAATTAAAAACACCTTCATCACCGAAAAAGAGACAGCATCACCCCCAGCAGAAGGCCCCTACTACCGGAGTGATCGCTTCTTTTACCAGTCGTCCCTGATTAATAAACTAGGCAATAGTGAAAAAGATGGCTGGTATTTTATGCTCAGGGGAGAAGCGGCACGCGGCCCATTTCCTAGCCGTATACTGGCGCAAACGGCACTCGATGAAATCCTTGAAGAATATAAAAAAGTGGGGTTTAACGCGCGAGGATGACTCACACGCGAAATACATTTTAAATGGTGCCGGAGAGGTGAATCGAACACCCGACCTACTGATTACGAATCAGTTGCTCTACCAACTGAGCTACCCCGGCTAATCTGAAAGGGATGTACTATAAGACAAGCCGGGCAGTATAAAAGAAGGGGCCTTATGAAACAACTTTATTTATTCGCCAAACAAAAAATTATCACTTATCTTTCAATAGCATAGAGTGACTGATCAAAAGGGCTTGCACGCCGCAGTATCAAATCCCCCAGTAATCTTGCCGAAGCAAGCCCCAGCACAACGCCATTTCGAAAGTGCCCGGTATTGATATACAGTCCGCTAATCTCAGGATGTTCACCAATATATGGTACGCCCTCCACACTCCCGGGGCGCAAACCCGCCCAGTGGCGCACGATCTCAACATCACCGAGGGCCGGCACTAGTTGCTCTGCAATCTGGCGCAGCGCACTGGCGGCGGATGGCGTCGTAGACTTATCGAAACCGACATATTCCATGGTGCTGCCCACCAATATGTGACCATCTTTTCGTGGGATTGCATAGTGCCCCTCAGACATCACAATCGTATTCAGTAACCCCGGCGCCCCTTTATACAGCAACATCTGTCCCCGCACGGGCTCAACAGCCGTTAGGTAACGCGGGTCATTTAACAGTTGGCGGCTCCACGCGCCACTCGCGATCACCACATGGTCGGCAGGTATCTCACCCTGTGACGTCTTCACACCCGTGATTCGCCCACCCTGGTGCTGCACTGCATGTACTTCCTGCTGCTCTTCAAATACCACTCCCCGCAATTCAAGTGTGCGACGCAACGCCGCTAGCAGGCGCGGATTGCGGATCTGTGCAACCGCCGGCATCCACAGGGCCGTACTGTGGTGGCCGTCGACAACGGGTTCACACTGCTGAATAGCAGCACTGTCGAGCGTTTCCAGCGGCACCTGATAACGCTCAGCCCAGGCTGCTGCCTCAGCCTGCTCCTCCGTATCCAGCATCAATAAGCCACTTTGCTGCCATTCGGGGTCAATGCCAGACTGCTCACATAACGCCTCCGCTAGCGCTTGATAGCGCGCCTGCCCCCAGCTCGCCAGCTCACTCACCGCATCGGGATAACGCCACGGATAAAGCGGCGAAAGGATGCCGCCACCGGCCCACGACGCCTCCTGACCAGTCTGGCCACGCTCCAGCAACTTTACCCGCCGACCGGCCTGCACCAGCTCGTAGGCACTCAGCATACCAATCAACCCACCGCCGACGATTACACAATCCTTCATCCAGAAAACTCCACTACCTTACTAACGCATACATAGACCAAAATAAATCGAACAGTCGGCCGCTAACCCATATCACCACAACACTTTGAAGCAAAAGGAATATCAACACTTCATGACCGCTTATCGGCTAAATATAGCAGCTTATCGGCTTTCACGTGACCCGTTACGGCATGAATGTTATTACTAAAACCATGAAAAAACTTCACACAGGATTTACGTTAGTTGAGGTGATGATCACGCTAGTGATCGCCGCTATTCTTCTTGCCATGGCCGTGCCCAGTTTTATGACGATGCTGCAAAATAACCGAATGACCACACAGGTCAATGATTACGTCACTTCTCTGAATGTAGCCCGCAGTGAAGCGGTTAAGCGCAGCAGTCGCGTCACCGTCTGCAAAAGCGCAAACAATACCAGTTGTGCTACCACCGGCGGCTGGCAACAGGGGTGGATCGTCTTTGTCGATACTAACAATGACGCCACCGTGAGTGCAGGCGAAGAAGTTCTACGCGCACACGGCCCGATCGAAAGCGGCAATACCCTCGTCGGCACCACCGATGTTATTAACTATATCTCTTTTGTCAGCACCGGTTTTTCACTACTCACCAATGGTAGCGCACAAAACGGCACGGTAGTGATGTGTGACAGCCGAGGTTTTGGTGCAGATGCGCGCGCCGTGGTACTCAGCGCCTCTGGTGCAGTGAGAACGGCACCCGCCAACACTGTTACGGGCGCCGCATGTTAAGGAGCGTGAAATGAGACTGCCTAATATGACAACAACCAGCCAACGAGAACACGGATTTACCATGATCGAGGTACTGATCACACTGGTGATTCTCTCCATCGGCCTCCTTGGCCTTGCAGCACTCCAGGC
>CALZIG010000313.1 GCA_945787585.1 uncultured Gammaproteobacteria bacterium
ACAAAGACCACCCGCGCGTGATGGCGATGGGTGACGTCGATGAACTCAATAGCAGCATCGGCCTGATACAGACCCATGAGATTCCCGATGATATCCGGACAGTGCTGAACAACATTCAGCATCGCATGTTCGATCTGGGCGGTGAACTGAGCCTGCCCGGTCAGGGCTTTATCACTGAAGAAGCGATTACACAACTGGATGAGGCGCTGGAAAAGTTCAACACCGATCTACCGCCGCTCAAGGAATTTATCCTCCCCGGCGGCACTCCGGCGGCGGCACATTGCCACATGGCGCGCACCATCTGCCGTCGTGCCGAACGTAGCGTCATCGCATTTGGGCGCGATACTGAATTGAATCCCCGTGCCATCGCCTATCTCAACCGCCTGTCGGATCTACTGTTTGTCATCGCTCGCGTATTGACACGTCGTCATGAGCTGGATGAACCCCAGTGGAATTCCAATAGAAATTCTTAACCCGCTATTATTCCAGATACTATAAATTACGGAGATTTTATGAAGTCAGCCATTGTGGTGATCGGTATTGGCGAAATTGGCAGCGTCTTCGCGCGTGGCTTTCTACGCAATGGCCATCCGGTATACCCCATCACCCGCGCTGAGAATATTTCAGCCGCGGCCGACAACATTCCGCAACCTGAGCTGGTGTTACTCGCCGTCGCCGAAGCGGACCTGCATTCAGTGCTGGCGCAGATCCCCACCGCATGGCGCAACAAACTCGCATTACTGCAAAATGAATTACTGCCGCGCGACTGGCGGCAACATCAACTCGTCAATCCGACTGTCATCTCGGTGTGGTTTGAGAAGAAAAAGGGGCAGGACAGTAAAGTCATCATTCCATCGCCAGTACTGGGCCCTCATGCCGAACTAATTAAGACGGGACTGGAATCCATCGGCATTGCTTGCAACGTCCTCACAAACGAGGACGAACTTCTTTTTGAGCTGGCACGCAAAAATGTTTACATCCTCACGTCCAACATTGCGGGGATAAAAACCGGCGGCACCGTCGGTGAGCTGTGGACACAGCACCGTGCTTTCGCGACCGCTGTCGCCAACGAAATCATCGCGCTACAGGAATACTTAACGGATAGCACACTACCACGTGATGCGTTGATTGATGGCATGGTCACAGCTTTTGATGGCGACCCAGATCACAAATGTATGGGGCGCTCAGCGCCCGCCAGACTGGCGCGTGCACTGACGCTGGCCGCAGACGCGGGTATCGAGACACCGCAACTAAAGGCGATCGCTGCCATTCAATCATAGCCACGCGCCTCGTTCCTTACCCATGCGAATGAGGATAACCGCTATCGTTAAGATAGCTAAAGTTTACCGCTAAAACACCGCTATATAGCTCAGGAAAGCCGCCTATTTAACTACCAAATGGAATCGGTATAAAGATGTTCCGAGTCCAATGAAACCATCCACTCGCAAACAAAACACCTTCTATTTAGCGCTCACATTGCTATTGTTCATCGCCATCGGCACCATGAGTCAGCTGATAGATTCGGACAACCCTCCGTTACCGACAACCACCCATGAAATAAATACGATAGACAAACAAAACTTATCACCCTCTGCCATCAACACACGCAGCAGCGATCTGCAAATAGACAGCGCACCGGCCGCGTCGTCCGAGACTCACAGCAAAAAAATAGCTGACGCCCCACAGCGAATCCAGACCGAGATAACCACAGCTGACTCGCGAAGCACTGAGACAACAGCAGCGACTGCCTCTATCAAACAACCGAACGAAAATACGACGCCCAAAACGCTATCAGCAGGCCGCTCAACTAATAGTGGTCATGACACAGATGTAGAAACGAAAGCGGATGAAATCGCAGGCGCAGAAAAGATAGCAGGTGATGTCACAGACAAAAAGTCTGAAATACTTGATGAGACTTTAGACCAGAACCCAATGGATGATGCTGATGAATCCTCATCCTCACTTCATCCCACCAACCCACCCATTATGATTGTTGATGCGCGTTCAGCCGATCGCACCAGCACCCCATCAGAAGCGAATGCAGCCCCACTCACGCTGCCCACAATTCCCCCTGCCATTACAGCACCTCTGGCGTCAACATCGATACCTGCTTTGAATACTCCAGCAGATATTTCGCCACCCTTTGACACTTCAGCTCCGTTAATTCCAACGCCAAACGAAATGCCAATAACAGAGAAGATTGTTTCGATTCCTGAACCTGATGCTGGCCAGTTATTTACCACTGGGTTACTACTACTTGTGATTTTCACCCTGTATAGAAGGCGTAAAATTCACTAACATTCAGCCACCGAGTCGGCCATTATGAAAGTGTAGTTCGGGCGACTGCCCCTGCTCCAATGCAATCCGCGAAATTGATGCGTTAGAGATCTTCAAACGAAACATCTTGTCATACGGTAAGCCGAGGGCATGACTAATTAACACCCGAATGACGCCAGCGTGTGCCACGACTAACAGATGTTGCCCCTGTTGTGCCTCCACCATGTGCTGCCACGCCATCGTCACACGCGCTGAAAAATCGACCAGCGTCTCGGCCCCTTTGGGCCGATGAGCAATCGGATCGTCATAGAATCGCTGTAACTGTAGCGGATCAATCACCGTCAACTCGGCACGCGTCTTGCCCTCCCACGTACCAAATCCGATCTCTTTATAGTCATCTTCAATCGTCACGGGTAACTGTCTCGTCGCAGCACACGCCTCGGCAAAGGCACGGCAACGCACCAGTGGCGATGTAACAATCGCGTCCCACGGAGAATGTCCGTCAACTGCATTGAGCATCTGCTGCCACCCTTTGTCACTCAAAGGGTCATCAATTTGCCCGCGATAACGACTACCACCGACAGGCTCACCATGGCGCAGTAGATCAATCAACATCAACACATCATCCTTCAGTCACCAAGTCGATATCGTCCTGCAACATCGCACGGAAAAGTGCCCAGTCAAATGACGGCCCGGGATCGGTCTTGCGCCCCGGCGCAATATCACAATGGCCCACCACGCGTGACGGTGTGATGCTGGGGTAAACATCCATCAACAGCCGCGTCAGTCGCGCTAGCACCTGATACTGCGCAGCTTCATACGCAGTATCATCGGTACCCTCTAGTTCGATCCCGATAGAGAAATCATTACACCGCTCACGCCCTTCGAAACTTGATGCGCCCGCATGCCACGCACGCTTTTCAAACGGTACAAACTGAATCACCGAACCATCGCGTCGGATCAACACATGCGCCGAAACACGCAGCTCGCTAAGCTCACAAAAAGAGGGATGCGCCGCTGGGTCTAGTTGATTACAAAAGAGATCCTCAATCCAGCCCTCACCAAACTCACCCGCGGGCAGGCTAATGCCATGAATCACTAGTAACTCGATGGTGCCATCAAGCGGGCGTTCATCACAGTTAGCCGATGGACGGCGACAGGCCGTCGTTATCCATCCGTTATCAACAATGCTAAACATCAGCAATCCTTACTGCTTCGCATGCTTAACCAGGTACATCGTAATCGCACGACGCTCATTGGCATCGGGCATCTGTTTACCACTGGAAGCCATATTGGTAACCATGCGTTCAACCGCACGCGGCCAATCTTCAGCCGTGTGTGTATCGAGTGCGGGTAAACCGTGACATTGACTACAATACTGCTTAAACAGCCCTGTAGCGGCTGAATTCGGTTCCGGTAAAACCACCTCTGTGGCAGCCCCATCCCCCGCTTGCATCATCTTCTTACCCGCCGTACTAAAGATCACCCCCGCCAGGATTGCCATCACTGCTGCTGCAATTGCGAGATACCTCATAAACACTCAACCCCTACTATTAAAAACACGATAAATGACGATCATCCGCACACATTGTACTCAACATCCACGGGCAACACATACGCACTAGTGCTGAATCTTCGGCCAGTACTCAGCGACATTAAACAACGGACTATGGGATGCGTTATGGCACTGCGCACAGATTTCGGCCTTTGGCTTATGCGCATGCTCTACCGGCGTCTGCCCGGACGATGCAACATGTGCCCGCGCCGCACCATGACACGACTCACACTGTACATGCAGCAGATCGGGCGTCGACTCGGGGTCTATAAAACCGCCATCGCGATTAAAGCCCACGGTGTGACAGCTGATGCAGGCAGGGTCGAACGCTTTATTAACATCCACTAACGCATAAAAGGCCTCACTGTGACGCGACTTCGACCACGCTTGATGTTCAGACTGGTGACACACTTTGCACGCCTGTTCACCGGCGAACGGACTTTCGCCCGACTGCTGTGCCTTACGCAGTGCAACGCTCTTTTTATAGGCCGCCTTCACCTCATTATTATAGGCCTCATACCACGCCGCCATACGCGGCGCATCGCCGACCGTCGGTGGTAACGGCATCACCTCATGCTGCCATTCAGTGACACGACTATCTTTATCAACAGTGAAATCGAGCGACGCCAGGCGCATGCCGCGTGAACCGGGTTGCAACACCAACACGCCATCGACGAGCTGGGGGTCTACATACAGTTCATAATTGGATTCAATGATCAAAATCGAAACATCGCTCAACGGCAGTTGTTGCTGTGCATCCGTCAGCGACAGCGTCGTCGCCAGCAGCGTCACTGCCCCCGCTGCACGCGCCCGCTTGAGTTGCATCGCAAGCGGCGCGGTATCGTCACTGACCGATGAATGCTCGCCTTGCATCCCCGCCTGCGGTGCCTGTGCGGGGTCGAGCCATTGAAAATAGGCCAAAGCGACATCGCCATGTTGAATCTGTTTTTCTGCAACAAATGCGTCACCGGACCAGTTGCTCACCACCCACGGCAGTGCGTACGGTTGTAAAAAGGCAGGGCCAAAGGCGAGGTCTCGCCATTGAACACCAATGGCATCGTAATTGAGTGCGGCAAAACCTTTGAGGATGTAGTCACTGGTGAGGCGATCCTGCGGCAGGTCACTGATCAACAACCCACCCGCAGAGACTAAAAAGAGATCAGGATTCTGCGCGCGCAGTTCATCAATCTTTTGCACGCGCCGTTTGATACCGCCCTGATTACCGAATTCGCTACACCCACACGGCTCC
>CALZIG010000314.1 GCA_945787585.1 uncultured Gammaproteobacteria bacterium
CATCTGATAGATAAACCAGAAACGTCGTTGCGCTGATGACAAAGGCACCATTACATCTTCAGCAACACGTGGCAGCGGTAATTGTTTCAATCCAATCTCGATGTCATCCAGCATTACGTCAAATAATTCGAGCTGATCTGAAGAGAGCGCATCCAGCGCTTGATATACATCCTTCATTTCACGACTCCTTTTTGCTCAACTAAACTGCGCGCGCTCAGTTGGTCACTCACTTCCCCTTTCGACAACTGTTTAATCCGTTCAATCAGCCCTATCACACGCGAGTTAACATCCTCTTTAATCGCTACATTATTTTCACCATTCCGATATATTGCGCCACCCAATAGTGAGTGCACAAAATAATGCCGCTCTTCAACATCAAACAACGCTCTAACCTTGTCAAAGTTTGCACCACCAATCTGACAAACAGCCAAATCGTGCTCACGCGCAGATTCATCAATAAGGTGTGCGATGATCCCTGTTTCGAGTTTAGCCAGATAAGTAGAATACTTACCATAAGATGGCGCAACGGCACCAAGATCAGTGACAAAAAATAGTGAAAATGCAGCTTCATCATAGATAGGAGTATTAACATACGGGACATGAATCGCGCGACTGATCTGCGCATCCTTTGTTAACGTGACCAAACGATGTTCAATGGGATGATAATAATATGTGCCCGCAGGAATGCCTTCGATTCTTCCTGGTTTAACATGCAGATAAACCTGCGTAGCGTAAAGCCCACCAGGGGAGGAATAAAGATACTTTGGTTTACCATCCACCTCTATCTGATAAAAACATGACAGAAAATCACTAAACTGATCAAAAGGGATACACTCCAGTGAAAAACGTCGATGACTAAAACGGTTCGCATATTTTTTCCTGAACGCTTCATCATCCACTGGTTTTTTGAGTTGTAAAAACTCTTTGCCTTCATCATTTTTTCGTATACCGGGCTGCGAATTCTTAAATGCCTCTCGCTCCGCGGGGTCGCGTAACTGCTGATATGAGGCAATCAGTGCTTTGACGCCCGAAAGTTCGCCTTCATCCTCGACCGTTTTTTCCTTGTTGTCCTGCGCGCTATTGCTACGACAATAATCAGCAATGGCATTGACACTCTGAAGACGAAATATCTCATCCATACGCGGCCGAAAACCAAACATCTTCTCCAGTTGATTACCAATCTTCACCATATCAAGCGAATTGGCACCCATTGATATCAGGTTCGCTTCATTCGACAGGTTATCCATTGATAACAGCTCACAGATCATCGCATTCAACTGCGTAACAATCTCAGAATTATTAGCGGAGAGTGCGCTCTCTGAAGGACTGTCCTGCGGCTCCGGAAGTGATTTTCGATCCACTTTTCCGTTACGTGTCAGTGGCAGCTCATCCAGCGTTATAAACATGGCAGGCACCATGTAGTCTGGAAGTCTGCTAGCGAGATGTTCACGCAATTTATTTTCATCGATGGCATATCCCGGCGCCTTAACGAGATAAGCCAGCAGTCGCTGTTTTCCCGTCTGCGCAACCGTTACAACAGCGCTTATCACTGACTCATGCTGTTGCAGTGCAGCCTCTACTTCACCACACTCAATCCGCTGCCCCTGAATCTTTATCTGAAAATCGGTACGGCCGACAAATTGAATATTGCCATCGGGGAGGTAACGTCCAAGATCGCCAGTACGGTAAATCCGTTCACCAGTCTCCGGATGTTTTACAAATTTTTCAGCGGTTTTCTGTTCGTCCTGCCAGTACCCCATCGCAACGCCGATGCCGGCGACACACATCTCACCAGCCACCCAGTCAGGACACGGCGCAAGCGCCTCATCAAGAATATAATAGCGAGTATTCGCGATCGGCTTTCCGTATGGGATGCTTTTCCACGTGGGGTCAATCTGCTCAACAGGATACCAGATATTCCAGAGTGTCGTCTCCGTCGGCCCACCCACACTCACCAGTTGCGCACCTGTTTCTTTTTTAAGCCGCGCTGGCAACCCCAGTGGAATCCAGTCCCCCCCCAGAAATGCAGTCCGTAGACTATCGGGCGCGGTACCGGGGTGACTCTCTACGTAGCACAGCAGCATATCCATCATTGCCGGTACAGAATTCCAGATGGTGGGCCTAAACTTCTGCATCATATCCACCCAATGAGCCGGGTCTCGACGCTCTTCTGGATCGGGCATCACGATTGAGCCGCCAGCACCCAGCATGCCAAACATGTCATAAATCGACATGTCATGATGCAGTGCAGTGACCGCTAATACACGGTCATCCGAACCCACATTAAAACAGCGGTTGGTTTCAACGATGGCATTCACCACGCCTCGATGGTTTAACATCACCCCTTTCGGTGTTCCGGTCGAACCAGAGGTATAGATGACATAAGCAAGATCATCTGGGGTCTGCAAATGAGCTAATGGCCCATCATCATATTCAGCGATATCATCGCTATCCACACATAGCAGGGTTAAACCTTCAGGCCAGTTAATTTTATCAACCAACCACGACTGCGTTAATACTAGTTCAACGCCACTATTTGCTAACAACTTGCATAAGCGCTCGCTCGGCTGCAAGGCATCCATTGGCGCATAGGCAGCACCCGACTGCAGCACACCATAGGCCGCAACCGCTTGCTCCCATCCTTTATCCATTACAATCGCGACCAGCTTATTCGGCATGGCGTTCAGTTCACGTAAGCGTCTTCCCCAGCGGTTTGCTAACCCCAATAACTCTCTATAATTTAATGTTCGTTGAGTGGTAATCACGGCATCACTATCACCGGCTGTTTCAGCATGCGCAATAAACAGGTCTTGCAGCAGCCCTTGTGGCACATCGCGCTGATTATCATTGACCTGTGCTCGACGTATTTTCTGCG
>CALZIG010000315.1 GCA_945787585.1 uncultured Gammaproteobacteria bacterium
CACTCATAAAAAGCACCTCCGTTATTTTGGTTATCGGCAGCGAAAAGGATCCGCTTGACCCGATAAGATCGTTATCAATAGCTAAATTGGTACAAAACAGGGTGTGGCAAGGTATACTTGGTCGGATAAAAATCAGGCTGTTTTAAAGTGATTTAATTAATCTCAATTTTAATAATGTTAAGTTGTAAATCAAACGTGAAAGATCTTCAGACGATAGACAGTGCCACCTTTCAGGGGCTTATCCTTGGGCTACAGCAATACTGGGCCGAGCACGGTTGCGTGCTGTTGCAGCCGTACGATATGGAGGTGGGTGCCGGCACCTTTCACCCCGCCACCTTTTTGCGCGCGATTGGCCCAGAGCCGTGGGCGGCGGCATATGTGCAGCCGTCGCGTCGCCCCACTGATGGGCGTTATGGCGAAAACCCCAATCGATTGCAGCATTACTACCAGTTTCAGGTCGTGATCAAGCCGTCGCCACTGGAGATACAGGAACTCTATCTCGGTTCGTTGCGTGCGATGGGGCTGGACTTGCTGGAGCACGATGTGCGCTTTGTCGAAGACAACTGGGAGTCGCCGACACTGGGTGCATGGGGGCTTGGCTGGGAGGTGTGGCTCAATGGCATGGAGGTGACGCAATTTACTTACTTCCAGCAGGTCGGTGGTCTGAGTTGTGTGCCTGTCACCGGTGAAATTACCTATGGGCTGGAGCGTATCGCGATGTACCTGCAGGGGGTCGAGAGCGTCTTTGATCTGGTGTGGGCCGATGGCCCATTGGGCAAGGTGACCTATGGCGATGTGTTTCATCAAAACGAGGTCGAGATGTCGACCTATAACTTTGAGCATGCCGATGTTGATGGGCTATTCGCTGCGTTTGATAACTGTGAGCGTGAAAGTAAAAAGTTAATCGAAGCGGGTCTGCCGTTGCCGGCCTATGAGATGGTGTTGAAGGCATCTCATCTGTTTAATCTGCTCGACGCGCGCCATGCGATCAGTGTCACCGAGCGCGCCCGCTTTATTGGCCGCGTGCGTACGCTGTCGCGTGCAGTGGCCGAGGCCTACTATGCGGCGCGCGAGGCGTTGGGTTTCCCCATGTGTAGTAGTGGGTGTAATGATGGGCGCGGCGATGATGCGCAAAAGGCGTCGTAACCGTGATGAAAAAGCCGTGTGAATATCGTATTGAATTTGGGTTGGGGATGGTGAGCCGTGTCGGATAGCGTTGATTTTCTTTTTGAGATAGGCACAGAAGAGCTGCCCCCCAAGGCGTTACGTAAACTGGGCGAGGCATTGAATCGTGGTGTGCGAGAGGGGCTGCAGCAGGCCGCGCTCGATTACAGTGAAACACACTGGTATGCGTCGCCTCGTCGCCTTGCTGTCTACGTGAGCGACTTAGCGGTCGCGCAGGCCGATGCCATCGAAGAGCGTCGTGGTCCGGCAGTCACAGCGGCATTTGATGAGGATGGTCTACCTACCCGCGCGGTGCAGGGCTTTGCGAAATCATGTGGTGTCGAAGTCGATGCGCTCGAGACACTCGAAACCAAAAAAGGCGCATGGCTTGTTTTTCGTAGTGCAAAGCAGGGACTGGCGAGCAGTGCGTTATTGCCGGGAATCATTGAAGCGGCACTGAAGCAACTGCCGATTCCCAGACGCATGCGCTGGGGTGCATCCACAGCGGAGTTTGTGCGCCCGGTGCACTGGCTGGTGATGTTGCTGGGCGACACGGTGATCAACGCATCGATGTTTGGTGTCGACATTGGCCAGACCACGCGCGGCCACCGTTTTCATCACCCCGATACGATATATCTCGCCGAGCCTGCGGCCTACGCGCCACTATTAGAAAGTGAAGGACACGTGATGGCGGATTTTAGTGCGCGCCGCGAAGCGGTGCGCGCGCAGGTGATGGAGGTCGCGGTCGGTTTGGGTGGGCGCGCAGTGATCGATGATGCCCTGCTGGATGAGGTCACCGGTATGGTGGAGTGGCCTGTCGCATTGGCGGGTAACTTTGAACAACGTTTTCTCGAGGTGCCCGCGGAGGCGTTGATCTCTGCAATGAAGGGGCATCAGAAATACTTTCATGTGGTGGATGAGGCCGGCGCGTTGATGCCGCACTTCATTACAGTGAGCAATATCGCCAGCTCCAATATGGATGTCGTGCGTGCCGGTAACGAACGCGTGATTCGCCCAAGACTTTCGGACGCGGTCTTTTTCTGGCAGCAGGATCGCAAGCAACCACTGGCGGCGCTGGCGGCACGCCTTGAGAGTGTCGTCTTTCAGATAAAACTCGGCACGCTGAAAGAAAAATCTGATCGCGTTGCTGCGCTGGCGGCTGACATCGCAGCGCAGCTGGGCGGCGATCGCTCACAGGCACAGCAGGCCGGTGTACTTTCGAAATGTGATTTGATGACCGAGATGGTGGGTGAATTTCCAGACTTGCAGGGCATCATGGGGCGTTACTACGCCACCCACGATGGTGTTGCGGCGGAAGTGGCTGCCGCGCTTGAAGAACAGTACCTGCCGCGTTTCGCCGGTGATGAGCTACCGCAACACGTGATTGCACAGTCGCTCGCGATCGCGGATAAGCTCGATACACTCGTCGGTATCTTCGCCATTGGGCAGCCACCGACTGGCGACAAAGACCCGTTTGCGTTGCGCCGTGCGGCACTTGGTCTACTGCGTATTATTATCGAAAAAGCGTTGCCACTGGATCTGATGCAGTTATTGCAGCACAGCGCAGACCAATATGCCGCTCAGGGTAAAGTGACGGTGAGCGGTGAAGTGATCGAGCAGGCCTTCGATTTTATGATGGGTCGTCTGCAAGCTTATTACGTTGATAAAGGTATCGGCCGTGATCTGTTTGATGCGGTGCTGTCGCGTCGTCCCACGCAGCCGCGTGATTTTGACCTGCGTGTGCGCGCTGTTGAAGCCTTTCGTCAGTTGCCGCAGGCCGAGCCGCTGGCCGCGGCCAACAAGCGTATCGCCAATATTCTGAAGAAAGTTGACGGTGAGATTCCAGCAAAGATTGATCAATCACTTTTGAATGATACAAGTGAGCTGGCGCTGTTTAAGGCGTTTACTGATTTGACAGCGGTGGTCACGCCGCTGTTTGATGCCGGTGACTATACGGCTGCGTTAACAGAACTGGCGAGTATGCAGGCGGCCGTCGATCTGTTTTTTGAGCAGGTAATGGTGATGGCAGAAGATGACGCCCTGCGCCACAATCGTATTGCACTGTTGAACGGGGTGCATGGGTTGTTTATGCAGGCCGCCGATCTGGCGCGTCTGCAAACAGCGTAGGCGTAACATGAGGCCGAGTATCTTGTTATGAAATTGATCGTGCTTGATCGTGATGGTGTTATCAATGAAGACTCGGATGCCTTTATAAAATCCCCCGAGGAGTGGCGCCTGTTGCCTGGCAGTGCGGAGGCGATCGCGGCGCTCACTCACGCCCGTTATCAGGTGATGGTGGTGACTAATCAGTCGGGCATTGCGCGTGGCCACTTCGATCTGGGCACTCTCAATCGCATTCACGAAAAGATGCAGCGTGAAGTCGGCAAAGTCGGTGGTCGTATCGACGCGATCTTTTATTGCCCCCATGGCCCGGATGATAGTTGCGATTGTCGAAAACCAAAGCCAGGTATGCTTCACGATATTGAAAAGCGTCTACAGATCAAACTAACGGGGGTGCCTGCCATTGGTGACTCGCTGCGTGACCTGCAGGCCGCGCAGGCGGTGGGTGCACGGGCGATACTGGTGCGTACCGGTAAGGGATTGGCGACCGAAAAAACATTGGCAGAAACGCCGCTTGCTGCGCCTGTTGATGTGTTTGATGACCTCGCAGCGGCAGTCGCTGCGTTGCTAAGTCAGTAATCCGAGAATTGTTTAACTGTTAAGGAGCCTCTGATTAATTCTGGGCGGATAGAAATGAGAGTCAAAATATTCAAATGCAAGGCGCTAATCGCCAGTAATAGCGGGCCTATTGCTAAGATTAGCAACGCAGCAGTTGGATATTTTGGACTCATCGCTACCGTTCATGAATTAATCAGAGGTTCCTTAAGTATCGAGGTGTAATCAGGTGTTGTTAGCAAGATCGCTATTTTTTGCGTTGGGCATGTGGGTGACGGTGGTTATATTTGCCATTCTGTGTCTATTTACTTTTCCATTTCCGTTTTCGGTACGCTACGGTTTTTTATCGCAGTGGGCCCGTTTTAATCTGTGGTGGCTGAAGGTGACATGCGGCATACGATATCAGATTGAAGGACGTGAAAATATTCCCGAACGTAATGCGATTGTGATGTCCAAACATCAGTCGACCTGGGAGACGCTGGCGTTGCAGGTGATTTTTCCGCCGCAGGTGTGGGTGATGAAACGCGAGCTGTTGAAGGTACCCTTTTTTGGCTGGGGGCTGGCGCTGCTGGAGCCGATTGCAATTGATCGCAAGGCGCGTGGCAAAGCACGGCAGCAGCTGATTGAGCAGGGCACTGAGCGTTTGAAGAATGGCCGCTGGGTGGTAATCTTTCCCGAAGGGACACGCATTGCGCCGGGTCAAAAGGGGCGTTACGCACTGGGTGGCGCATCACTGGCACAAAGCAGTGGTTACCCAGTGGTGCCGATGGCGCATAATGCCGGTGAGTTCTGGTCGCGGCGCAAGTTCATCAAACAGCCGGGGACGATTCAGGTACGCATCGGGCCGATGATCGAGAGCGAAGGTAAAACCATCGAAGAGATCAACAACGAGGTTGAGTCGTGGATTGAGGGGCAGATGGCGGAGATTACGTTTAAGGGTTAGCGCCCTCACTCGTCACTCCGGCGCAGGCCGGAGTCCAGCGTTTCAAATTCAGTGGGCCACTGGATTCCGGCCTGCGCCGGAATGACGGCAGATGAAGTAGTAGGGCATGCACATTCAGCGAACGAATCTTACACTTAGATCTCATTTAATCTCCGGAACAAGTATGCCTGATAGTATTGTAGGTCCATCCTCATAGTGAGGGTTTACCGCTTTCATGTGCAAAAGAGAGTTGCCGAATAACACTAACAAGTTAAACTCTCACCTGTGGACGAACTACTCGCCAATCCAATGTTCCAGTCCGGTGTCGCGCCTTTTATCGCGTCGCTGCTGCTGGGGTTGATTCTCTATCGCACCGTCGGCTTCTGGGCGGCCATCTCGGTCGTCGCCGGGTTTTATCTCACCGCATGGTTGATTACCGACCTGAAACTATTTCCACTCACCAGCACCCGTAAGATCCTGTTGCTCGGGCTGGTGGCGCTCGGTGTTGGGCTGCTGTTTGATCTCTATCGCAATGCGCCGCGCTGGTTGCTGTTTCTCATTTTCGCGGCTGGTTTTGGTGCGGTGGTGTGGATTGTGTGGCCGGTGTTGATGCGCAAAAGCGATGAATGGCAGACGTGGATGACGGTAGGACTCTGTGGCGTTTATGTCGGTTGGTTGCTGACTTCATTTGTGACGCTGCGTGACAGGAGTGAACGTGCAGTCACGGGCCTGCTGGCGCTCGCTGGTGGTACTGCCATCTCGGCGATTTTTGCCGCTTCGGCG
>CALZIG010000316.1 GCA_945787585.1 uncultured Gammaproteobacteria bacterium
ACAGCGCTTCTTCCATAGAATTTGCTTTGACTATTGAATAGCCCGACATTTTTACAGCGCCTCCAGCGGTGACAGTACCATCCGAATTTACCGTACTGGTATTTTTAATCGGGTTTGCCGGGCTCACGACCGACTCTCCCAATGAAGACAGCCACTTTTTATATTTTGACATATGCTGCTTGCCTTCTTCAGGACTCGAAGGTGGGTTACCGCCAAGATAAACCATAATATATTGAGCCATCGACACTTCTCCTTTGTGTGGGGTTAAAGCTAACCACGCTTCAATATCATTGCCTCTTTATTTAACCTCTGCATTAAAGTGAATACAAGGGCTAATTTAAAGCGCCATGCTTTCATCCGGAAAAAGGCTATCTATTCCGTATTCCGCTATCTCATCACCAATACTCAGGATAACGCCGGTGTGGGGATAGATTGTTAACCAACAAAGCCACCAACAACAAAATCACAGCCCCTGCAAAGATTGGAGAAAGCGCATACCAATATGACATCTGATGTATTTCTTCACCGCCAATTACAGCGATTAATGCTGTCGCACCACCCGGAGGGTGTATCAACCGTGTAATGTGCATAACAGCAATCGCCAACGAAACAGCTAACGCCGCAGACAGTACTGGGGAAAAATCGAGTAGTAGCGCACAAGTGACCCCGACAATCGCAGACAGCACATGCCCCAGCACCAGATTCCTTGGCTGTGCATAAGGGCTTTTTGGCACACCATAAATCAACACAGCGCTTGCCCCGAATGAGCTCACCAGAAACAGGGTATTGGCTAAGTTAAAACCCTGAAAAATGCCGATTTCATAAACCGTATAGATCCCGAGGAACGCACCGACTGTCGACCAAATTATTTCGTAAACAGGTGCTCTGGGTGGAACTCGCTTGCCTCCCCGAATTTTTTTAAAAAAAGAGATCAACCACTTCATTAGCACTTACTCATTATATTTATATTCAAAGGCATACTTTACGCATCACTTTTAAATGACCTGTTTTTATAATAACGATTTCAATGCCTAATTTCATTGTTCAATTAAACTTTGATCAGGGGCTCTAAAGTAAATGCCGCGCCCCTCTACAGGGCCCTCTATGATTTCTACACCCTCATTTTTCACAGACAGCGCGGTGTAGTAAAACGGCCATTCAGGATCAACCCCGACTAATGGCATAGATGTTGCCCAGCCTTTCATGAGCCACGCCTTAAATTGGGCGTAGATAGCTTTTTAGCTATCAATTGTACTTCAAAGGGGGCTAATCAATGTATCGCCGCATATTTTTGACACTAATGAGTGTACTCATATCATGTAATCTTGACGCACAGGAGTTTGGTACGTCGATCTCAATACATGACAAGGGAAAAGAAACCTATTACGTAAAAGGCTTCATCACCGGATTGGGAACCGTTGATTTTCTGGTAGACACCGGCTCTAGTTACATGACCATTGATGAAGATGCACTGGAGGTGCTCAAGACTCAAAACCAGGTACGTTATATCAAAGACCTGTCTGGGGTAATGGCGGATGGTAGTCGTAAGGTGGTGCCGGTCTATTTAATTGATCAGGTGACAGTCGGCTCACAATGCATCTTATATAATGTTGAGGTGGCGGTACTGCCAGCCAAAACGCGTTATATTCTAGGGCTTAGTGCCCTGAAGATGGCGAGCCCGTTTGCGATCTACACTGAACCGCAACCGAAGCTTGTGTTGAGTCATTGCGACACACAGGCGTTATGAGGGTAGCAATTAAAAGCGCCGAAGCAGATGCTCCGGCGGCATGACAGGGATCAGGCAGAGCTTGTCTTAATCCGCGTCTTTATCGTGATCTGACATCTCTTCCATTTCAAATGCGCTGAACTCCGCGCTATCGATTTTGTCATCTTTATTGCGATCAATTGTACTCCAATTGATAACCAGTTTTTTATTATCAGCAGCTTCTTGCTTGCTTATGACACCGTCACCGTTGGCGTCAATATCTTTCATTGAATCATCACCCGCCCAAACGGCAGTGGCCATTGGAAACAGGCAACAAACCAGTACACATTTAACATTCGATTTAATACTCATGAGTCAACTCTCCTTAGTAGATGTATCAATAGCTATCGAAACTCGTGATGCTACGATGGATACTTTAATCCGATGGCGTTTAGAAAAGGTGATAACCGTCACAAAACCGGATAACTCATGCCGCAAATATTCAACGAGGAACAACAGAGTCAGGTCTTGCAAGAAAAAATAGACCATAACTATTTTCCCTTTAACTCCAATTTTACCGTCCGGCTGACGGTCTCATAGTGGAGATTAAAACACCCGACATCTTCTTCATCGCATATTTAGCAGGCGCTGGCCATGCCTTCCTTTGGATGCTTATCACTGGCCGTATAGTGGCTAAGAAAAAATCAAAAACCGGGTCAGCAAAAACCGGAGCAGAGAAGATTTAATTGAGATACATTCACTAACTGCTCTCTGGCCCGATTTCTCTGTTGTTATGTGTTTATTAAAATGACTCATCGTCACTATAAACACTCACTGAAAGATCACCATTAACACTTTCAGAAACCCGAAAATTTATGGGCTGACAACATACCTGACAATCTTCAATATACTGCTGATCCGAGTCGAATGGATCTATTAAGACTGTAATGGTTTCACCACAGTAAGGACATCCGATAGATTTTTCAGTTAATTGATTCAATTGCTACGGCTCTCCATATTTCCCGAAATACATAAACTAATATTCCCGAGTCGGACCTCAACAACGCCCCGATACAATTCAACGACCCTTCAAATAGTAGCCGTTATCAGTGTTTAATTGATAGTTTTTGGTATCAAAATGAACATCATAATAATTAAGAACGCGTAAG
The DNA here is from genome assembly GCA_945787585.1 of uncultured Gammaproteobacteria bacterium. GTDB lineage: Bacteria > Pseudomonadota > Gammaproteobacteria > SZUA-140 > SZUA-140 > SZUA-76. The sequence continues at coordinate 2,875 of CALZIG010000316.1, forward strand.
CCATAACGTTACTTCGCCTGATAAAACCAGTGGGCCCAGCATTGACGATCTCGCGTAAACTTGAACAGGAATGCTTGCTTATGGCAACGGTGTGTTTTGAGCAGGGCTGTTATTGGATGATAGTTGAGTCGTATTAGATCCGCCACCATCCCGCCCGTAGATGAAAAGGCTATTACCATTTACGGATAATTCTAAACAAAAATGCCGATGTATTATCGAGTTTTTACTCTACCCCAAATACTACAGTATATTTTTAGATCTTTAAGTCAACCGACACCGGACAATGATCCGAGCCATGAATGTGATTGTGAATTTCCACATCTTGCACATTAGGTAACAGGCTGGGTGAAGTCAGGAAATAATCTATTCTCCAGCCAACATTATTTTTTCGGGCGCCGGCCCGATAGCTCCACCAGCTATATTTAATTTCGTCGGGTTTTACGTGGCGATATGTATCGATAAAACCAGCAGCAATCAGGTTATTCATACCATCAATTTCTTCTTGCATATAGCCCGCGCTTTTATTGTAGTTTGGCTTGGGGCGTGCCAGATCGATTGCGGTGTGGGCGACATTTAAATCACCACAGACCAATACCGGTTTACTTTGCTCTAGCGCTTTGAGGTACTTCAGAAATGCCGCATCCCATTGCTGGCGATAACCTAGGCGTTTTAATTCGCTGCCAGAGTTGGGTGTATAAACCGTCACCAGATAAAAATGCTCATACTCAGCGGCGATGACCCTCCCTTCCTGGTCGTGATCGTCTATGCCCAGGCCGTAACGCACTGCCAGTGGTTCTTTACGACTTAGTATGGCCGTGCCCGAATAGCCTTTCTTGACGGCAGAATGGGTGTAGAGATAGTAACCACTCACATCGACCAGGGCTTCGGATACCTGGTCGCACTGCGCCTTGGTTTCTTGTAAACACAGTACGTCAGTGGCCAGGGTTTCCAAAGAAGTCATGAAGTCTTTCTTTAGTGCGGCTCTAATGCCGTTTACGTTCCAGGAAACAAGGCGCATAGGAGGTAGCCTACCATTCAAAAAGGGCACATCTTAGCATGATTAGCTCATTACTGATGTGCTTTGCGAGCACGCCATCTGACGCAAAGAGTCAAGGTTGAAAATTCCGCTCGGCTGTGTGGCTCTATTCACGTAATTAATTTCAATAATAATCACTATTTCTATCGGGTAATAATTGCCCGCCATCGAATACACTACAGTCACAAAATGTATATATCAGAACTCAATTAGAACTCAATTAGGACACCCATCATAAAGATTGACAACATCACCGTCCAGCGATAGTGTTTTGCTCTGGAGTTACACAATCATCATTGCGTCAAAGGAGTTGACCGATGCCTAAACCCCGTTGTTCTCAGGTCTCGCTTGAGGCCACCCCTTATTACCATTGTGTGTCGCGTTGTGTCCGCCGTGCCTTTTTGTGCGGCGAGGA
>CALZIG010000317.1 GCA_945787585.1 uncultured Gammaproteobacteria bacterium
CGAATGCTGAAAAATATTCGCCCCACAATCGCTGTCAAATAGATAATACACAAGCAAAATTAAATTACTGGTAAGATCCGCCGAATAACTTAACACGCTTGCCCTAATAGTCACCCACTGCTAGAGTATTTGCGATTTACCCTTACCCAGCACAGGATTGATACCTCAATGTTCTTCAAACGATTTCGCGGAATGTTCTCGAATGACCTTTCCATCGACCTCGGCACGGCCAACACTCTGATTTACGTCCGCGGCCAGGGCATCGTTCTCGATGAACCGTCGGTTGTCGCGATCCGTCAGGAGAGTGGCCCAGGCAGCCCGCGCTCGATTGCGGCTGTGGGTGCAGAGGCGAAATTGATGATCGGCCGCACCCCCGGCAACATCGTCGCGATTCGTCCGCTGAAGGATGGCGTCATCGCCGACTTTACCGTCACCGAAAAAATGTTGCAGCACTTCATCCGCAAAGTACATGAGAATCGATTTCTACGCCCCAGCCCGCGCGTCCTGATCTGCGTACCCTGTGGTTCGACCCAGGTAGAGCGCCGCGCCATCAAAGAATCCGCTGCCGGTGCCGGCGCGCGTGAGGTCTATCTAATAGAAGAGCCGATGGCGGCCGCCATTGGTGCCGGCATGCCGGTCGGTGAGGCCAGCGGTAGCATGGTGCTCGATATCGGTGGCGGCACCACCGAAGTGGCCGTCATCTCGCTTAACGGCATTGTCTACTCTGCCTCGGTACGGATTGGTGGCGACCGTTTTGACGATGCGATTATCAACTATGTGCGCCGTAACTACGGCAGCCTGATTGGCGAATCCACCGCCGAAAAAATCAAAAAAGAGATCGGCGCAGCCTATCCCGGCATGGAGGTCAAAGAGATCGAAGTACGCGGCCGCAATCTCGCCGAAGGGGTACCCCGTACTTTCAGCCTCAACAGCAATGAAATTCTGGAAGCGTTGCAGGAGCCACTTTCCGGCATCGTCGGCGCAGTCAAGGCGGCGCTGGAACAGACCCCGCCTGAACTGGGCGCCGACATCGCCGAGCGCGGCATGGTACTGACCGGTGGCGGTGCGCTGCTGCGTGATCTCGACCGCCTGCTCGCTGAAGAGACTGGTCTGCCGGTCATCATCGCCGAAGATCCACTCACCTGTGTCGCGCGCGGTGGCGGCAAGGCACTGGAGATGATTGAAGAACACAACGGCGACATCTTTGCGGTAGAATAGCGGTCTCGCTATTCGTAAATAAACGCGATGAGTAGTACCCGAAAAAAGTAATCGCATGAGCGGGGCGGGGGTGCGATTGTTAACCACTATATTTAAGCCATTGAAGAGCGCCTGAGAGGTACCCCATAAAACCCCTATTTTCACAAGGGCCGTCCACCACCCTGCGCCTGCTTATTCTGGCAGTTCTCTCCATCACCATGATGGTGATGGATCACCGTCAGCAGCATATGGAAACGGTCCGCGGTGTGCTCACTACAGCGATCTACCCCATTCAGTATCTGATCAACCTGCCTGCCGGTGTGGGTGAGTGGCCGACAGAATCACTCGCCACCCGCCAGACCCTGATCGAGCAAAATAACAGTCTGCGCGCGCAGCAATTTCTGTTTAATATTCAATTACAAAAGCTTGATGCGCTAGCGGCGGAAAATATGCGGCTGCGCGCCCTCCTCGACTCATCGATCAATGTCAGAGACCGCGTGCTGATTGCCGAACTACTGTCGGTCGACATGAAACCCTTCACCCAGCAGGTGGTGATCAGCAAAGGATCGCACCATGATGTCTACCGCGGGCAACCGATTCTGGATGCCAGCGGCATCCTCGGACAGGTGGTTCACGTCAGTCCACTCAACAGCACCGCCATGCTGATCACTGACCCCAGCCATGCCTTGCCGGTGCAGGTGAATCGCAACGGCCAGCGCGCCATCGCCATGGGCACCGGTGATTCCAATCGCCTCGAACTGCCTCATCTGCCCAACAATGCCGATATCGAAGTCGGTGATCTGCTGGTCACCTCTGGCCTCGGTGGGCGCTTCCCCCCCGGTTATCCTGCGGCACGCGTGACCGTCGTCATCCGTAACCCCGGACAACCCTTCGCCGAGGTTCAGGCAGAGCCCACAGGCAGACTGGAGAGTGCGCGCGAAGTGCTATTAGTGTGGAATAACCCGCCCGAGGTCGAGAAGGTAGAAGAACAGACAGCGGCGGAAGCGGAAGCGAGCATTGCCCCTGAAGATGAGAACGGAGAGCAGACTCCGTGATTCATAAAAAGGCACAGGGCAGCGAGATGATCGCCCTCAGTTTTATCGGCGCACTGGCGCTTACAGTCTTTCCCCTGCCCGACTGGCTTGCGGCCGCCCGCCCCGAATGGGTCTCGCTGGTGCTCATCTACTGGTGCATGGCGCTGCCCAACAGGGTCGGTGTCGGTATCGCCTGGGGGCTCGGGCTAACGCTCGACGTGCTGCGTGTTGGTCTGTTGGGACAAAATGCCCTCATCCTCGCTATCATCGCCTACATCACACTCAAACTTTACCAGCAACTGCGTGTCTTTCCGCTATGGCAACAGGCACTGAGTGTCTTTATATTGATCGCCCTCGGTCAGATGCTCACCCTGTGGATTAAAGGCATCAGCGGGCAGCCGATCGATTTCTGGACCTACTGGCTACCCTCGTTTAGCAGCATGATTGCATGGCCACTGGTATTCTTCACCTTGCGTGCTTTACGCAGAAAATTCAGAGTCTCGTAAACGTTAACGATGCGATCTTCAATACTCACCCATTCCTCCGATAACAACGGTTGATCGCGACACATGACCGCACGTCTTCGCATCAAAGATCACATCCGCGAGAGCCGCACCTTTAATGAACGTGCAGCGATAGCGCTGGCATTGGTAGTCGTGATGATCTTTGTCATTCTGGCTCGCCTGGTCTACCTGCAGATCATCAGCCACGATCACTTCACTACGCTGGCCGAAGATAACCGCGTCAGCATCGTACCCATCCCCCCGACACGCGGTCTAATCTATGATCGCCACGGCATTATTCTCGCGCAAAACCTGCCTTCTTTCAGTCTGGAAATTGTACCGGAACGGACCCATGACGTTGATGTCACCATTAGTGAGCTGGCGCAGATTATTGAAATCAGCGACGATCACATCAAGAGCTTCAAAAAACAGTCGCAACAAAAAAGCGCCTTCCGCAGCATCCCGTTACGCACGCATCTGAATGATGTTGAGGTGGCTCGGATCGCGGCCAGTCGTCACCGCTTCCCCGGAGTAGAAATTGAAGCACGACTGGTGCGTGACTATCCATACAGCCACCTCACCGCACACGTCATCGGTTATGTCGGTCGCATCAATGTCAATGAACTCCAGAAAGTCGACCCATCAAACTATAGTGCCACCCACCACATCGGCAAACTGGGCGTTGAAAAATTTTACGAAGATGTACTGCATGGTACTGTCGGTTTTAAAAACATTGAAACCAATGTCGTGGGGCGTGCCATTCGCACCCTAGGGCAGACCGCGCCACTCCCCGGCAATAATCTCCATTTAACGCTCGATATCAAGCTCCAGCAAGCGGCCAACAAAGCGCTGGGGAAACATAGAGGCGCCGTGATCGCGATCGACCCACGCAACGGCGAGATACTGGCGATGGTCAGTAAACCCAGTTACGATCCCAACCCCTTTGTCGTCGGTATCGATTCCAAGAGTTACCGTGCACTACAGGAGAATATCGACAAACCCCTTTTTAACCGTACGCTCAAAGGACAATACCCCCCCGGCTCCACCATTAAACCCCTCATCGGTCTCGCCGGTCTCGAAAGTGGCATTACAAAACCCCATAGCAGCCTCTTCTGTCCCGGCTGGTTTTCACTTAAAGGGGACGATCATAAATATCGTGACTGGAAAAAATTCGGCCACGGCACCACTTCGCTTGAAAAGGCGATTATCGAATCGTGCGATGTCTTTTTTTATGACCTCTCACTGAACCTCGGCATCGATGCCATGAGCGACTACCTCTCCTACTTCGGTCTGGGTAAAAAAACCAATGTAGACCTGCCCGGCGAACTCAGCGGCATCCTCCCGTCCAGTCACTGGAAGCGCCAGAAAAAAGGGCTGCCCTGGTACACCGGCGAGACCCTGATCAGTGGCATCGGGCAGGGCTACAACCTCACCACGCCACTGCAACTCGCCTCGGCCACGGCCACACTCGCGAGTCGCGGCCTCTATTCCCAGCCCCACATCGTTCAATCATCGAGCTCAACGCCCAATAGTGAACCACTGCCTGTGGCTCTTAAACAGGAAGACCGTCACCACATCGCAACCGATCATAACTGGGAATACATGGTCAACTCGATGGTGAAGGTCGTGCACAGTATTCGCGGCACCGCCCGCGTCATCAGCGAAGACATACCCTTTAAAATCGCCGGTAAGACCGGTACGGCGCAGGTCTTTGGAATCAAGCAGGATGAAAAATATGTCAAAGAAGATATTGCAGAACGGCTGCGTGACCACGCCCTGTTTATCGCCTTTGCACCCGCGGACAAACCTGAGATTGCGATCGCAGTGATCGTTGAAAACGGCGGCAGTGGTGGCTCGGTTGCCGCGCCGGTGGCGCGGAAGGTCATTGACGAATATATGGCATCAAAGGCCCCCTCATGATCAAGGCCAAAAACAACGAATATACACAGTGGGGCGAGCGCCGCCAGTCACGCATGTTTGTGCGTGGTCTGCACCTCGATGTGCCACTACTGATCGGTATTATCATGCTGTCGGCCATTGGACTCGTGATTCTTTACAGCGCCAGCGGACAGAATGACGCCATCATCATGCGCCAGTTAATGCGCCTGGCGATTGCATTTACGGTGATGCTGGTCGTCGCGCAAATCCCCCCCCACCACATTCAGCTATGGGCCCCCTGGGCCTTTGGCGGGGGTTTGCTGCTACTCGCCGCGGTACTACTGATTGGTGATGAAGGCAAAGGGGCACAGCGCTGGCTCGATCTGGGCTTCTTCCGCTTTCAGCCCTCGGAGATAATGAAGCTTGCGGTGCCGATCATGGTGGCGTGGTACTTCGCCGATAACCCGGCCCCGCCCTCGCTCAAGCATATCATTATTTCCTGCCTGCTGATCATCGTGCCGGTATTATTGATCGCCAAACAACCCGATCTCGGCACCTCGTTATTGATCGCAAGTTCCGGTGTTTTTGTACTGCTGCTCTCGGGCATTCGCTGGAAACATGTCAGTGGTTTTATACTGCTCATCGCCACCAGCGCACCGCTACTGTGGTTCAACCTGCATGAGTATCAAAAGGCACGCGTGATGACTTTTCTCAACCCGGAAAATGATCCACTCGGTGCGGGCTATCACATCATCCAATCAAAAATAGCCATCGGCTCTGGCGGCATCTACGGTAAAGGATGGCTCAACGGTTCGCAATCTCACCTTGAGTTTTTGCCGGAACGCACCACCGATTTTATCTTCTCCGTCTTCAGTTAAGAGTTTGGTTTTATCGGTATATTCTGCCTGCTACTGCTCTATCTCTTCATTGTTGTGCGCGGTCTCTACATCGCAACGCAGGCACAAAGCACCTTCACCCGTCTGCTCGCTGGCAGCTTGATTTTGACTTTTTTCGTCTATACTTTCGTTAATATAGGGATGGTCTCCGGGCTGCTGCCCGTAGTGGGGCTACCGCTGCCGTTAATCAGCTATGGCGGTACTTCAATGGTGACGCTGATGGCCGGCTTTGGCATCCTGATGTCGATACATACCCATCGTCGCCTACTTTCAAATTAACCCATTGTCTGAGCACAATCGATGATGACTTCAGCACACAATAAAACGGTAATGCACATGCTGCTACTCGCGCTGCTACTGTTTATCGCGCCGATCTGTTTTGCAGCGAATACCAGCGTGACAGCACGGGATGACGTACAGCAATTCATCGACATGATGGTGAGCAAGCATCAGTTCGAACGCGAAACGCTCACACAGCTTCTCAATGAAGCGGAGCCGCAAGCGGCGATTATCGAGTCAATCACCCGCCCCTATGAAAGCAAACCGTGGCACCAATATCGCCCTATCTTTGTAACTCAAAAGCGCATCAAACGTGGCCTTGAGTTTTGGCAAGCGAACAGTGAAACATTGATGCGCGCCGAACAGCAATACGGTGTTCCGCCTGAAATCATTACTGCAATTATCGGCGTAGAATCATTTTACGGTCAATACAAAGGGCGTTACCGCGTCCTCGACGCCCTCAGCACGCTCGGCTTCGACTACCCCAGGCGCGGCAAATTTTTTCGCAAGGAACTGGAACAATACCTGCTGCTGGCACGCGAAGAAGGGATCGACCCTCGCAGCGTTAAAGGCTCCTATGCTGGCGCGATGGGACAACCACAGTTCATCTCCAGCAGCTATCGCGAATATGCGGTGGACTTTAGCGGCGATGGCGTACGTGACCTATGGAACAACACTGAGGATGTGATCGGCAGCGTCGCCAACTATTTTCGGCGTCACGGCTGGCAACAGGGTCAACCCATCGCTAGCCGAGCACAAATTAACGGTACCCGTTATAAAAAGGCACTCAAAAAAAGTCTTAAGCCGACGATGACGGTGGCGCAA
>CALZIG010000318.1 GCA_945787585.1 uncultured Gammaproteobacteria bacterium
GTGATATATCTTAGACAACAAGCTTGTCGTCTCAAGGTTAATTTCGGTATTTACATAGGAAACTTAAGTGCCCCCAGAAGCTTAAGCTATTCTGGTTTTTGTTTATGATGTGGCGTGTTTTTCCTATATTCGAGATGAGAATTAAAGTTGATTGAACTGCTAGAACGCAGGTGGCGAAACTAAACCTTAAACTTCATCACCAATTGTTCCAGCTCAGTCGCCATTCTAGACAATGTCTCACCTGTCGTTTCTAATCGATCTGCCGTCATCACGACGTTATCAGTTTCAAATTGCGCCACCCGTAATGCCGATAAAAATAGCCCTCAATTGATTAAATCAGCGCTATAGTTATTCAGTCACCTGACCTACAATTTCCAATTCAAATGCAGAAGATTGACCCTCAAAGTGTGTGGCAGCCACAACTCTGTAATTTCCGGGCTCAACATTCGAGGTAAGTCGATTACCTGATACTTGTGCTACCAGTAGTCCACTCTCTTTGAGCAAATAAATATAATTGGACGTGTTAGAAACGAGCATGATATCGACCATGCTTTCTTCCGTGACGCTGATGTCATAATGTCGATTGTCCGGCGATTGAGGATCCTGCCCACCTGATGATTCCCACGATCCGATTTTTGAGATTGTATTGGATGGAATGGCTTGTAAGTTTTCGTATTGACCAACAATAGTCATTTTGAAATTAGAAGTTTCACCCGCGCTGTATGTCGCTGCCACGATTTTATAGTTTCCAGCTTCGACCTGCACGAAGCGGTTGTTTTCTCCCTCGGCAACGGTGTTCCCAAGTGAATCGACAAGGTATAAATACTCTCGAATGTCGGATTCCCAAAGAATATCTAAATAACTATCTGTAGGAATTTCAAGTGAATAGTGCCGATTACGATAGGAGTCTTTGGTTCGCCCTCCAGAGCGCGCCCAGTTACCAGTGACTTCTGTGGTAGTTGAGTCTACTTCGCGAAGACCATTATTGACTAGCCCACTAACACTTAATTCGAAACTTGATTTTTCACCCGCATAACGTGTCGCTGCGACGACAGTATATGTGCCTGGAGATAATGTTCTGGTAAGCGACTGGTTGATAATGCTCGCAATAACTATGTCTATCGGGTCGATCAAATAAGTAGCGCCTTCAACATTTGAGCGAAGATTAATAGTAACTTCACTTTCATCTACTACATCAAACTGGTAATGGCGATTAAGAAACGAGCGTGGATTTCGGCCACCGGAATACTCCCACTCGCCGACAACGCTTAAATCATTGATCACGCAGTCAGTCCGTCCAAAATGATCCGAAAACAAGGCTAAGTCGGATCCGTCTACATCTAAATCCTGGTCAAAATCGCCGTAACAAACTCCTTCAGCTGCTTGAGCTGAACTAGTAAATCCAAATACAGCCATTAATAAATATGCGCACCCCAGTACTTTTATATATTTCTTATAAGCGTTCACGACAACACCCTCCCTGGGTTGAGAATTAAGACGACCATCCATGTCATTTAGAGCTGCTTACAAAAGCATAACGCCGTTTTTCTTAAAAGCAACAGATTTCATGTTGTTTTGATCTAGTGAATTATATTTTCCGTTGGTGACTGAACATACATAGCATGCTAATTACATAACCGTTTTTCAGTCTTATTGGTCATATCGACTTCTTGTTTCTGAAAACTCTTCAGCAAGACGCTGTGCCTCGATAACATAACCACGATAGTTTTTTTTAATTTTGTAAATTAGTCAGTCAGACTTTGCTTGTTGTTAGGATCATATTTTGCACTGAGATAAAATGGTTCAAGCACCACCGCTGCGAAAGCATTATTCTTAATTTGTTTATCAAAGCCAGAAACTGCAATAGGCACAATCAGTGGTTCCGGGTCTATTGCTGCGGCCAGGTTAAATACACCTTTCTTGAATTCAGATGGCGAATCTTCTGCCCAGTTGCTGATGCCTTCTGGACAAACGATTTAATTAGTACCGGTATGGAGATAATTCCCTGCGGTTTCGGTAAATGCTTGTCGCCGAGCTATAACCTCCGCTTCAGATTCCAATAGGGCATCAGATTCAGCCGTGTAGGAAAGCGAATCAGACTCAATTGCGGACGCGGCACCAATGCCGCCAACCGTTGCAGCAATTCCAACGGCGACATCACCACATGCGTGGTGCCACCACGGTAAGGTGTTTTGAGTTTGAGCACGACTTGCCCAGACTCAGTGAGCTTGAGCCTCTCGTTGGCAATGGCCGGCTGCGCCACGTACCGGCACAGTCGTTCCAGCTTCTGGCATTGATGCGCTTCACAGCTAACGCCTGCGTTCAGACTGAATCTATTGGACTGGGCACAATGGCTCGATTCACGGCCGGGCTCTGTCTCTATCGTGGGCAGGCTCAGCACTTTCTTTCCCCGCCTCGGGCCCAGGCCGATGCGATAGCTGGTGGCTGCTGCTTGAAGATTTGACAAACCGCTCTCTTCGTCCTCGCTATCCAGGTAAGTTTACCCTTGATCTTCTATCAGGTAGCCACGGCGGATGAGCAATTTTAACCACCATTTTACGAGGTGTTCGAGCAGTCGACTGAGCTTGGTCTGTATCGGCGTCTCGATTCGGCGGAACACGATCTGCTCGCCGCAACGATGGTAGGCGCCATCCTATACCAGGCAGTGGAAGTGCATGTTGAGATTCAAGGTTTACCTCGACGCCGCAAGCTCTATAGCCATTAATAACACATAGAAATCTGTGAGTATTCTTTATAAATCTAAATCAACTTTAGCGCTAGGCTCCTCGCCTTTGCCTGCACCTGTTCTGGCAACTCTGGGTGTGGCTGTTTGGCAATCAAGCCTGTAAACAGGGTGCCCACAACATCAGCCCCGATAACATTTGCCGTCATCTTGAGTTGTTTATGGGTACCGTACATCCAGCGCCCGAGAATCCCTGGCGCTGCACATGATGAAATCAGCAGTGCTTTTTTCTTCATGGCTTTTGCTTTACGAAACTGAGGCGCATCCTTATCCCATGGCCAATAACCATAAACCACCAAGCGCTCCATAAAGCGTTTGAATACAGCAGTCACTGAACCAAAATTAGTGGGCGATGCCAGGATATATCCATCAGCCGCTTCAATCTTGTTGACCAATCCTGCATGGCATCGTGCTGAACACATTCAGCAGGGGTATCTCCAGGCTGCTGAGTGCACTCACGACAGTTAAGACAAAATTCAATATGAATATCACGCAGAATAATTAATTCAAGTTCAGCCCCGGCTGCTTTAAGTGCTTCAAACATTACTTCAACAGTTTGATCGGTAATGCCATCATCCCGGTAGGAACCATTGATTGCCAGAATTTTCGTCATGATTTATATATCTACAACACTGAGTGGGCCATAACAAAGATTCTATCCAAAAAATGATATTGCA
>CALZIG010000319.1 GCA_945787585.1 uncultured Gammaproteobacteria bacterium
GAATCAGCAGCACGACGGCGATAACATTGAATGCGATGCGATAGCCGTGCATCAGTTGCGGCCAGCGTGCCTGAAACCACGCCTTGCAGCCGAGGGAGGCAAGCAGTGAATGCAGTATGCCATATGTGAGCCATGCGGCGGCGATCGTCATCAGCTCTGCGAAATGCGGTGTCATCAGTGCACTCTGTCCTTATGATGAGTTCTGGCTTGTAAAAAACGTTTATACTAGCTGTTCAGTGCCATTGTCGACAGCTGCATCACGGTAATGTATGGATTTTATCGAATTGAGAGAAGGTAAAGCGAAGTGATAAGACAATTATGCCAGCAGATTTCCGAACACAAGGCCTTTGAGCGTTTTGTGGTCGCGGTGATACTCGTCAATGGCGTGATCCTGGGACTGGAGACCTCGGTCGATATTTTTGAGCAGTATGGCGACTGGCTGGAGATGGGGAATCATCTGGTGCTGGCGATCTTTATTCTGGAGGCGATGATCAAGATTACGGCTGTTGCCCCGCAGTGGAAGCGTTATTTTGGCGATGGCTGGAACCTGTTCGATTTTACCGTGGTGGTGCTATCGTTGATTCCGTTTACCGGCGATCTGGCGATGGTGGCCCGTTTACTGCGTTTGCTGCGGGTGTTACGCCTGATTTCGGCGATCCCAGAGCTGCGCCTGATCGTCTCGACACTGATCCGTTCCATTCCAAGCATGGGTAATGTCCTACTTTTAATGAGTATAATATTTTATATCTATGCGGTAGCGGGTTATCACCTGTTTCATGCTCATGACCCGGAGCACTGGCGCTCGCTGGGGATCTCACTGCTGACGCTGTTCCGCATTGTGACACTGGAAGACTGGACCGACGTGATGTACACCGCGATGGAAATGCACCCATTGGCGTGGATCTATTTTGTTAGTTTTGTCATCATGGGTACATTCGTTATTATTAACCTCTTTATTGCCGTCGTGCTCAATAATCTAGAAGAGGCAAAGCTCGAAAGCCTCGAAAGGCTACAGGCTCCGGTCTCGCGTGATGAGCTGCTGCGTGAGTTACGCCAGACACAGGATTCTCTGGCGCGGCTTCATCGGCGCATTGAAATGGAGGATACGACACGTCAGGATGGATAGCAGGTCTGACGGGTGGTCGTTGGTAAAAGGATTTTTTGTGTTACATCTGTAATGAATAATTATATTATTAAACTTGAATTAAGCGTGAATTAAGCGTGAATTAAGCGTGAATTAAACTGGGGGTAGGCGATGGCAACAGCAAGTGCAAGACATATTCTGGTAGAGACTGAAGAAGAGTGCGATTCACTCAAGGCGCAGATTGAAGCGGGCGCAGATTTTGCGGACGTCGCGAAAGATCACTCCAAATGCCCTTCGGGCGGCAGTGGTGGTGCGCTTGGTACTTTTTCGCCGGGACAGATGGTCAAAGAATTTAACGATGTGGTCTTCAACGATGCCGTCGGCGTGGTGCATGGCCCTGTGCAGACGCAGTTTGGCTATCATCTGATCGAGGTGACTGAGCGTAGCGAGTAACGTCGGTAACGCGCAGCGCATAATTTTAGCGGCGTGTATTGAGTGAGCAAACAGCCACCGTCATCAGGACGGTGGCTGTTTGCTTTACAATGTGTGGGTTTGACGGGCTTGGAATAGATGAAAATAACGGATGAAATAATCGATACACTCGAGAGTGCAGAGGCGTGGGTAACGTGGGGAGTCGGTTACTTTGAACAACACGGCATCTACTTTGGGCACGGTACTGACAATGCGCTCGATGAAGCGGCATGGCTGGTACTGAGTGCGCTGGAGCTGCCGATTGATATTGCGTTGAGTGAGGTGCCGCAACCACTCACTGCGGCACAACGACGCGCTATTTTTACGCTGTTTCAACAGCGTGTCGAGCGCCGCATGCCGGCAGCCTATCTGATTCATGAGGCGTGGTTCTGTGGCCTGCGATTTTATGTCGATGAACGGGTGCTGGTGCCACGCTCACCGATTGGTGAACTGATCGTCAACGCCTTTGCCCCGTGGTGGCCAGCGAACCAGGCGGTCAACCGGGTACTTGATATCGGTACCGGCAGCGGTTGTATCGCCATTGCCTGCGCCCATGCCTTTCCTGATGCAGCGGTGGATGCGGTTGATATTTCATCCGATGCACTGCTCGTGACACAAAAGAATATTGCGCTGCATCAACTACAGGGGCGCGTCAGTGCCGTCGAGTCTGATCTCTTTGACGCGCTTGACGGACGTCAGTACGATATCATCGTCAGCAATCCGCCCTATGTGGATGCTGAAGATATCGCCGCGATGCCGGATGAGTTTCGTCACGAGCCGCAGATTGGGCTCGTCGCCGGGGAAGATGGACTCGACTTTGCGATCCGCATCTTGCAGGATGCGCCGCGTTATCTCACAGACGATGGCATTCTGATAGTTGAGGTGGGTAATAGCGAGGCCGCGCTGGCAGCACGTTTTCCCACGGTGCCCTTTATGTGGCTGGAGTTTGAATACGGCGGCCACGGCGTTTTTCTGTTGACTGCCGCGGAGTTGGCAGAGCATCACGAGACTTTTCTGAAGGCGTGATAACTCAATATCTTCGTTCGTTGAAACAGGATGGCGAGTCACGCCGGATTGTGTCGTGGGCATTCTATGACTGGGCCAACTCCGCTTATGCAACGGTAGTGATTGCCGGTTTTTTCCCGATCTTTTTCAAGCAGTACTGGGCGGGTGATCTCAGCGCGACTGAGAGTACCTATCAGCTCGGCGTGGCCAATGCGGTCGCAAGTCTCGTCATTATGGTGTTTGCGCCGTTATTGGGTGCGATTGCCGACCGGGGCAGTGCGCGTAAAAAGTTTCTGCTCTTCTTTGCGCTGATGGGCATCGTGATGAGCGGTAGCCTCTTTTTTATCGCAGCGGGAGACTGGGCGTTAGCCGCTATTATCTATATTCTCGCCACCATCGGTTTTATGGGTGGTAACCTCTTTTACGATTCATTGATCGTGCAGGTGGTGCCGGAAAAGAAACTGGATGTGATTTCAGCGCTTGGGTATGGCCTCGGTTATCTCGGTGGCGGGGTGATCTTTGCATTGATGGTCGCGATGACATTATGGCCAACCACTTTTGGACTGGTCGATGCCAGTGAAGCGGTGCGGGTGTCGTTTCTTTGCGTTGCACTGTGGTGGGGGGTGTTCTCCATTCCGTTATGGCTGTTTGTTAAAGAGCCAGTAAAGGCGGATAACATTTCGATGTGGCAGTGTGTTGCTGGTGGGTGGCAACAGCTGCGCGATACCCTGCACGAGATTCGACAACTACGAGTGGTGATGTTGTTTCTGTTTTCGTATTGGCTCTATATCGATGGCGTCGATACCATCGTGCGCATGGCGGTTGATTACGGCCTGTCGATCGGCTTCGACGCCAACAGTTTGATCGTTGCGTTGTTGATCACTCAGTTTATCGGTTTTCCTGCGGCGATTCTTTTTGGGCGACTGGGCCAGCGCTATGGCGCGAAGACAGGTATCTTTATTGCGATCGGTGTCTATATCGGGATTACCGTGTGGGCGTCGTTGATCGAACAGGAGATCGAGTTTTACGGCCTCGCCATCATGATTGGACTGGTGCAGGGTGGCATCCAGTCTCTCAGCCGTTCGCTCTATGCGCGGCTGATTCCGCCTGATAAGTCAGCCGAGTTCTTCGGCTTTTATAATATGCTGGGTAAATTTGCTGCAGTGGTTGGGCCGTTGATGATGGGCTGGGTGGCGGTGGCGACCGATAGTCATCGACTCGCTGTGTTGTCGCTATTGGTACTTTTTTTTGCCGGCGCGATACTCCTCTGGTTTGTGGATGAAAAAGCGGGTCAGCGATTGAAGCAGGGACTGTAACACGCCCATTTTCTGTCATCGATGATCTGTTAATCTGATCGCAGACCTTACATTAAAGTATGACAACACCCGCGACGTTATAGAGTTTAGATGAAGGCGGCTTTCCATCGCTTCATCACTATTTTCTTAAGCGTATCAGCCTTAATCAACTTGTGCGGAGTGTTATACCCATGAATGATCTCAATCAGTTGCTTGAGCGCGCCGCTCGTCACTTATCTGCGAATCAGCCGGATGAAGCTGACAAGGCGTGTCGAGTGATCCTCGATAGCATTCCTGGGCAACCAGACGCCAGCCATCTGCTTGCCTTTGCACTACTCAGAAAGAGCCAGATGCAATCAAACGAAGCCGTACAGCAGGTTCGGAAGGCGCTGAGCATCAATCCTACTAACCTCACATTACTGGCGACACTGGGCGAGACCTACCTGGCTTCAGGTATGCCCAGGGAGGCGGAAGGCGTACTTAAGCAGGCGCTGTCAATTGATCCTGGCCACTACTACTCACTACTCGTGCTCGGCAAGGCGTTGACTCAATATGAGCGCTATGCAGAGGCGGAAAAAGTATTACGCAAGGCACTTGCTTCCGATCAGGTGTCTGATCATGTGGTCACCTACAACACGCTGGCAAGGGCTATAATGCCAGGTGAAAGTTATCATGAGTGGCTGGCGCATTTTCATCAGTGGCTTCAACCCGCCACGTATCTGGAGATAGGGGTGCAAACAGGGCAGACGCTGAGATTAGCGCAACCCCCTACCGTTGCGGTTGGCGTCGATCCGCAGCCGATTTTGCAGTTTCCATTATCCGAAACGACACAGATGTTTAGCCTGGCAAGTGATCTGTTCTTTGCGCAGCATAATTTGGCAGAGGTGATGGGCCACGCGAAACTCGACCTGGCCTTTATCGATGGGCTGCATGTGTTTGACCAGGTGTTGCGTGATTTTATGAATGTAGAGCGCTTTTCTCATCCCGGTACGGTGGTCGTATTGCACGATGTCAGGCCGCTGGATAACATCTCATCAGATCCGAAAAGTGGTGCCACCTTCAACTCAGGCGATGCCTGGAAAGTGATGGCGGCCTTACGCAAATTCCGACCGGATCTCACCTGTTTTACAATTCCTGCTGCGCCGACGGGCCTTGGGGTGATC
>CALZIG010000320.1 GCA_945787585.1 uncultured Gammaproteobacteria bacterium
ACGTTGCATCGTATCGATACATGAAATGATTCGTAAAATAGGTGAGAGCTATGGCTAATGAAAAGTCGTTTTGTCGAACTTATATCTATAGTAGTCCTTCAATAAATGATCATATAAAACATGTGGAGAAGCGCTATAACAGAGCCATACAGGGCTCTGATGTAGCATATGGCGAGGATCCTAAAGCTGCAAGATATGAGCAAAATGAATTATGGTGAGCTAGCCCATTAAGGGGGTTACGGGAAAGAATCTGATAGAAGTGGGCGAACTTTTCTCTGATTTGCCTCATCGAAGTGACTCTATTGAAAAAGTGGCGGAATCAGGAATAATGGATAAACGCTACATATTTTGAATGGCTGTTAGGTTGGCTCGATTGAAATCGATTATTCTACAGCCACGTTAGCCACAACACACGGGGAATTCATAGTGAATAAACATATTTTGGTTGCAGTCTTAGCATTCATGCTGGGGGTATTTCTATCTCCCGTCACCTTTGCTGGTCCATTTGAAGATGCTATGAACGCCGCCCTAAAAGGCCCTGAGCAGAAGAAGATTAAAATATTCGATCACTACTTCAACGTCAAGCCGGTGGAGATCTTAAGAGAGGGCTCGACGGCGACAATTGTTGGTCACATTTCCCATCATTTGAGTTGGAGGCCCGATGATCAGGTGTATTACGTGATCGTGAAAGAGAAGGGCGTGATCAAGCACATGAAGGTTGATATAAACCGAGGAGGTTTTGCACCAATTGCTGCGCCAATAATCAGCTCCCTCACTACCTATTATGGGGGCGTCGCAATTCCTCCGGATCAAATTGAGTCGGTTGGGCGATCATTGGGGAGAGTTATAGATAAGAATTGGGAAGGAGCATCTCAGTTTCTAATTGCAAACATTGCTTTGCGTGCCAACTAGCTTGTGGCTAATCGGGTAACCGAGGGTCTCTAACCCTCAGCTCGGTAGGGCGCAATGCCATGAAATTTATAAAATATTTTCATGCGGAGAGTTACTTTAAATAATAGTTGCAGTAGTAAACAGACCTGAAATTCACGTGCGGACGCGTTTTTTTGGGCATTTTTTAATAAAATATTTGGTTTTGAGTTTTTCTACAGCCTTAGGCATCTGTATAGGCAAATGTGCAGAGTTCAATAAAGCAGAAATGGGAAATAACTGGTGGCTACTAACGAAATGGAAGATGACCCCAACCTCACGCCAGATGAACGGCGCTTTCGTCTTGACGCGAAGCGGCTCGCTCTCGATCGATCATTTGCTAAGAAGTGGTTACCGACACTGGCAACCATAATGGTCGGTATTATCGCGGGCATGTTTAGCTTGGTTCAGCATCTTTCCTCCCTTGAAGAAACCGAGCGCGCCCGTATTGAGGCAAAAGCAATCGACGAGCGTGTTAGAATAGAGGCAAAAATAAAGGATGAGCGTGAATGGGGCTTCAAAGTTGTTGATCTGTATTTCAGTAAACGCGAGCTTTTCGATTTTGAAAAAAATCCTGAGAAAGCTGAAACAAACTTAAATTTTTTGAAAGCGGTCGCGCCGAACACTGTGAAAGGTATTCTGAATTCCGAACTAGCTAGGGTATCGGCACCAAGTAGCGAAGATGACACTGCACGACTGAATAGCTTAGCGGCAATTGCGCGAGTACAAGATACGCTAACTGCCGCGTACCCACCTACCACACCTTCGAAAAGTATATTCAGACCGATCGATTTCACGGTCTATGTTCAGTACGCAAGTGGGGACCAAGAAAGAGGCTTAAAAGCACAAAGCGAACTCATCGGACTAGGTTATCGTGTTCCCGGAATCGAACAGGTCAAAAAACCTACCTCATTGTTGCAGGTACGCTATTACCGCCCCGAGCAGAAAGCTCATGCAGGTGAACTCGCTAAGAAATTGGGACAGATCCTTGGCCTAAAAACAAGCGCCGACAACGCTGTTTTACTTACTAGTGCTAAGCAACTACCTGGAGGTATTCTAGAAGTCTGGCTGCCGGCTGAGGCAAGCTAACAGTTTTGCAAGTATTGCGTAAGGCGAGCATTAAGCCCATGCGATTGAAAAAAATAGAAAAGACCGGAACCGTGGTAGGCTGTAAATCGCCAAACCCACGAGAGCATAAAAAAGCGGGGGGAAAAATTCCAAAGAATTAGGCTGCCGCCATCACCTCTACTGGCCGATGTTCTGCCGACCCCTGGTTACGTTTTTTCATGTCTAAGTGGTATAACCCGAGCATGTTGATATGTTCGTGGCGATAAGGTGACAGATCAGGCAGCATCTCGGGCGTGCAGGGGAAGTTTTCATTCTTAAGCTGGTTTTAGCACTTTCGTCATGTTCAAGAAAGTTGGCATATGAAGTTGATCAAGCAATTGCTGAAAGAAACCTGCCATTTTTTAGAAGAGTATGGTTTGTTAAATCAGCGGTAGCAGGAATATTTCTTTTCTCATTCTTGGTCGGATATGTCGAAATAGTATTTAGACCTACTCAGGAAAAACTTAGAAATAAAATTGATACAGCGGCGTATAAGTTAGAGCAAAGGGAAGCTCAGTTTGGTTCTGAAAAGGCTCGGTTAGAATTACATTTAGAGCAGGCAACACTAGAAGCAAAAATCGCAGTTTCAAAAAATGAGTCTGCTGGAGCTCAATTATTACAAGCCAAAAACGCAATAGATTATTTGCAGTCAATTCTTGATAGCCTTAATTCAGGAAAGAAGAAAAGCAAAGAAATTGAAGATGCCAAGAGTTTAGTTAACAAAGAGCTAGACAATATAGTGAAGGCACAAGACGCGGTTGCTCAACAATCTATTCGGATAAAAGATATATCAGCTCGGTAGGGCGCAATGCGCAGTATATTGCGCCGAACGAATCTGTGAAACCATTGATTGAGCCAGAACAGTAAAATTTTTCAGGCAATTGGCTGTTGGAGTATGTCAGCTATCGATAGACCTACTGTTCGAATTTTGCAGCATGAGACGGAAATTAGAATCACGAGGTTTGCTCAGTTATGTCCCTTCCAAGGACAGCAACAGGGTGGATGAAGACGTTGCACACTGGTAAATTTATTTCACCGCATGTGCCGTAGAGCTTTAAGAATTAAATGTACCATAATGTCCGCTATAAGGATTAACTCGTTGCTCGTTGATGATAGGCAAATGGCTCTTGTTGGCAATTGAGCCATTTAGAATCTATGTAGAGCAGGCAGTGTCTGTCGCTACAACTACAGACGATTAATTCCCAAGGTGACCAGCGTATGCGGCCCTGTCAGATCGACCCCCGATCTGATTCGCAGCGCTATTGTCGTCGAAAATGACGTTCTGGAACCTTGGCTCCATGTCTCCCTTTTTCTGCAAGTTTATGGCCGCGACTTTCTGAGGTTTAATGAACTGCAGGATCTTTGCATCGATGCGTAACCGGCGACAGGCGAGGTCCCAATAGCTGGAGTGGATGCCAAGTAAAATGGTGGCACCGACATTGGTCAGAAAGTCGTCTGAGAAGTGGGTGGGCGATTGTGATGCGCACCACTGGGATAACCCGAACTTGCGGGCTTCTTTGGCAATGACATTGACTATGTTTTCCGGCGAATCGGTAAAAAATTTATGCGCCTCATCAAGCACCACCACGTGTTGAACATCATGCGACGTGCCAGCATCTTTCCGGCGCCGGAAAATCTCCTCCAATCGTGAGTAAACAAATACCCGTTGCTCATCGTCAGACAGTGATTTGATCTGGTAACACCTCACGCGTGCGTTGTTAAACGGCGGCGGATTCGACTGAAAAATACCGGAGGCATTCAAGAGTTGAATCCGCTCGAGCACACTCTGTAGAACATCTCGGGAGTTATACTTACTGATATCGTTAATTACGCGGCCGGTATCTATGCGTGAGATGTAATCGGCATAGGCATCGATCGCCTTGTTCTTTGCCGTCGAAAATTGCTGTTCCAAGCGTGACAACGCCTCGTCATCATGATTCGGCTGTCGATACTTTGTTGACAGCCTTGCCAGAGAAGCGGCCAACCGATTCACTTTTTCCAGCGCCGGGATCTCAATTGAGTCCGACCCAAGATAAAGTGCTTTGAGCTTACGTTCCGCATAACTGATCAGGTCACTAATGGTGGGATAATACTGCTTTAGGGCCTGATACTGCCTGCGCTGTATTAACTGTTCGCG
>CALZIG010000321.1 GCA_945787585.1 uncultured Gammaproteobacteria bacterium
ATGGCGCTTGTGGCGAGATTCCTGGCAAGGCTCAGGAACTGCTGGGTGTGGCCGCGCGTAATATCGAGCGCTTAAACCGTCTTATTAATGATATTCTTGATATTGAAAAAATTGAATCTGCACCATTACAATTGAATGTTGCCAGTCACGAAATAGGAGTGTTATTAAAGCAGGCTGTAGAGATAAATTCAGGCGCGGCAGAGGCGGCACAGGTAACGCTTGTGCTTGATAATCACCTCGCCATGTCATTGAATGTGGATGCCGACCGTTTTTTTCAGATTACGACTAACTTAATCACCAATGCTATAAAGTTTTCGCCAGTAGGCGAGAAGGTTTTGATTGGTACAAGCATGAACGGCACCGCTGTCAGAATTTCGGTAAAAGATTTTGGTCCCGGTATTTCTGACGAGTTTCGTGAACGAATCTTTGGTAAATTTGCACAGGCAGATTCATCTGATACGCGTTCCAAGGGTGGTACTGGCCTTGGCTTAAGTATTGCCAAGGCGCTGGTCGAAAAGATGGGCGGCACCATTGGCTATGAATGTGGTGCTGATGTGGGTACTTGTTTTTACTTCGATCTACCTGCGGTATCTTAATCTTAGTACGGCAGGATCTTAGTACGGCTGGATCTTGTTCTGGCTAGCGCGAGCCTTTCGTTCGACGTGTAACAACGCATAATAATAATCGTCTAGTTGTTCAAAGCGTCATATATCAAACAGACACTTTTTAGATGGAAGACGACCGTATTCTGTATTGTTGAGCTTAGCCGGTGTTCATTACCTGTGGGTCTGAATAAATTCTTCAGGAGGTGATTTATAACGCTGATTTCAGATGAGTTCTGAGTTAAAATAGCCATCCCTTTAAAGTATCAGGTAAGGCATCAGGAAACTCCATGACAGACAAGGCAAAAATCATCTATACGCTGACGGATGAAGCCCCAGCGTTGGCTACTTATTCATTTCTTCCGATTGTTGATGCGTTTGCCGCAGCGGCGGACGTTGTCGTCGAAACGCGTGATATCTCGCTGTCTGGACGGGTGATCGCAAATTTTCCTGGATGCCTGACAGAAGGTCAGCGCATCGATGATGCACTAAGTGAACTCGGCGAGCTAGCGAAGTGTCCTGAGGCCAATATCATTAAACTCCCTAATATCAGCGCATCGGTCCCACAGCTAATCGCTGTCATTGAAGAGCTACAGGCGCATGGCTATGCCGTGCCTGACTATCCGGCAGATCCAAAAACTGATGAAGAAAAGGCGACCAGGGCGACTTATGCTCGGGTGCTTGGCAGTGCTGTGAACCCGGTGCTGCGTGAGGGGAATTCAGATCGCCGTGCCCCGGCGTCGGTCAAAAACTACGTTAAAACGCATCCTCATTCGATGGGGGCATGGGCGAGTGATTCAAAGACCCGTGTGGCGTATATGTCTGAAGGCGACTTTTACGGCTCAGAAAAATCATTGACGGTTGCGGCGGCGACTGAATTTAAAATCGAGTTTGTGAGTGATGAGGGTGCTGTTATGGAACTGAAATCAAGCGCACCGTTGTTGGCCGGTGAAGTAATCGATAGTGCAGTGATGAGCCAGCAGGCACTGCGTAGTTTTATAACGGATACGATCACGGAAGCTAAATCTCAGGGCATTCTGTTTTCATTGCACTTAAAGGCAACGATGATGAAGGTCTCCGATCCGATCATCTTTGGTACCGCTGTTGCTGTTTTCTTCAAAGAGGTTTTTGATAAACATGCGACGACGTTTGCCGAGCTGGGTGTCAATCTTAACAACGGTCTTGGCGATGTTTATAGCAAGCTCCAGTCGTTACCTGCAGATAAACAGGCAGAGATTGAGGCCGATTTAAATGCGGTAATGGAATCTGGGCCAGACATTGCGATGGTAGATTCCGATAAAGGCATCACCAATCTACATGTGCCGAGTGATGTGATTATTGATGCATCGATGCCGGCGATGATTCGTAGTTCTGGTCAAATGTGGAACAGCGCTGGAAAACAGCAGGATACGTTGGCAGTGATTCCGGACCGCTGCTATGCCAGTGTTTATGAAGAGACGATCAACTTTTGCCGTGAGCATGGCGCCTTTGACCCCACCACGATGGGTACCGTACCGAACGTGGGGCTGATGGCGCAAAAGGCAGAAGAGTACGGTTCTCACGACAAAACCTTTCAGGTGGCGGGCAGCGGCGTTGTGCGTGTTGTGGATGGCAGTGGCAATGTGTTGATGGAGCAGGCGGTGGCAGCAGGGGATATCTTCCGCATGTGTCAGGTGAAGGATGCACCGATCCGTGACTGGGTGAAGCTCGCAGTGACGCGTGCTCGTGCGACTCATGTGCCTGCGGTGTTCTGGCTGGATCAACAGCGTGCGCATGATGCCGAGTTAATAAAAAAGGTTAATACCTATCTTAAAGAGCACGATATTAAAGGGTTGGAGCTTCATATCATGTCCCCAACCGAGGCGACCCGTTTTACTTTGCAGCGTATTAAAGCAGGGCAGGATACGATTTCGGTCACGGGGAATGTATTGCGTGACTATTTAACTGATCTGTTCCCCATTCTTGAGCTGGGTACTTCCGCCAAGATGCTTTCGATCGTGCCGTTGATGAATGGCGGTGGTCTGTTTGAAACTGGCGCGGGAGGTTCAGCGCCCAAACTTGTGCAGCAGTTTCTGGAAGAAAATCATCTGCGCTGGGATTCACTGGGTGAGTTTCTCGCGCTGGCCGCATCGCTTGAGCACCTTGCAGTGACCTTCAATAATCCTAAGGCGCAGGTATTGGCCGATGCGTTGGACCGGGCAAATGGACAGTTTCTCGAAAATAATAAATCGCCGCTGCGTCACGTGGGTGAGCTGGATAATCGGGGAAGTCATTTCTATCTTGCCATGTACTGGGCTCAGGCGTTGGAAGCACAGTCTGAAGATGCTGCTCTTCAAACGCGCTTTAAGTCATTAGCCGAAGCGCTGACGGCAGATGAGATGGCGATTGTCGAAGAGTTAAATAATGCGCAGGGCGGTGCTGTTGATATTGGTGGTTATTATCAGCCCAATGCTGAGCTTACATCACGTGTGATGCGCCCGAGTACCACGTTGAATAGCGCATTGGCGGCGCTGTAAAGTTTTATAAGTATTTTTTTATTTCGGAGCCGGTGGCTGTGTTCCAGGGGGGGGTACTTGAGTATCAAAAAACCATTGTATCGAGCGTTATTAATCATTAGTTGGTGTTTTTTTGTTGCTGCTGCCTCTGCTAATGAAGGTGGTATTCAGGTTTTTGGAAACGCGCAGATAAGTGTGGCGCCTGATATGGCGACGTTTTCATTTTCAATTGATGAGCGAGGTAAGTTGCTCGAAGATTTAAAGGTGAGTGTCGATGAAAAGTCTGCGGATCTTGTGTCATTATGTAAAAGTACTGGAATAGTAGAAAAAGAGATTACAGCTTCGGAGGTATCAATACGACCGCAATATAACCACCAGACTAAAACATTGATAGGTTACGAGGTGTCGAGAGTGATAAAAGTAACGCTCAACGATTTAGCTAAATACTCAACGCTGGTAAACGGAGCTATTGCGGCTGGCATAACCACTATTCGGAGTATTAATCTTGATACGAAGGATCGAATCGCACTCGAAAATAAGGCGCTGGGTTCTGCCATTGGTGCGGCAAAGGTCAAAGCTGAAATTATTGCCAGTCGTACCGCCACCCGATTAGGTCGTGTCGTGCGCGTTGAAGAAAGTGGTAGTCGTTCCGAGATCGGTACCTATCGCTTTAGTGCCACCTCCGCTGACGCGCGATCGCAAGGTGTGTTTGAACCGGGTGAAATTGCTGTATCTGCCAGTGTTGTTATCACATATGCAATTGAATGATTTGTACTCTTTGATGCGTGATTATCTGACCTGTGTATTGCCGTCGAAATTGGCGCGCACTCCCGGTAATTTATCAGTACGGCCATGCCTCACTTAATCATAGAATATACGCAGTCACTCGCTACGGATAAGCAAGTCGTTCAATTAATGCAGGTCGTGCATGAGGCGGCGCTTGGGAGTGACCTGTTCCCTGAACGACACATCAAAACACGTGCAATCCCTGTACAGTTTTATCGTACGGGGAGTGGTAGTGATCCTTTCATTCATGCACAGCTACGGATTAAACACGGGCGTAGTGATGTTCAGAAAAAGGCCTTGAGCAGTGGTGTGCTTGCGGCCATCAAAGCTCAGGCGCTAGCGGCTAAAGTGATTACTGTTGAGGTGGTGGATATGGATAGCGCAAGCTATGCCAAAATAGATTTAACCCAGCCGGACTGTTAGCAGGGTTTTGGGTTATAAGTGAAAAGAAAACCGATGCGAGAATGAGGTAATGGAGGCGCCTGTGACTTAACGGTCGACAATCCATCGATATATGGTCTAATGAATGACGAGAATGGGTCAATATTTGATTTTAATTAAGTCTAGTGGACAGTAAGCGAGTTTAATATTCTTTTATTACAATCTTCATGGGCATGAAAAGGAATTCCATCGCATTTGGCCTGGTACATTGCCATATCTGCTTTCTTTATCATGGAGTCAAGATCATCACCGGGGTAGGTTCCCATGAGGCCACCAATGCTAGCACCGACGTGGCAGTTAATCCCATTAACATGAATAACTTTATTAATACTTGCATTGATCTTGTGGGCAATAAATTCAAGCGTCACAGGGCTGGATATGCCCATTAAGATGATGACGAACTCATCACCCCCGTATCGCACGCATATATCACATTCGCGCACTGTATAGCGTATTCGTTGTGATGTTATGCGCAGCACTTCATCGCCCACTTTATGTCCATATTTATCGTTAATGGGTTTGAATTTATTCAGATCGAGGAAAAGCAGCGCATAGTTAAATTCACTATTTAGAGAGGAAAAAGCGTTGGATAAATGATCGCGATTATAAAGTTGTGTAAGGGAGTCCCTTTCAGCATGTTCTGTTTTTTTATCAATTTCATTGCTAACGGATAGAGCATCTCGTATCACGGCCATAAAAAAAGGTTTTTCATGGTCATTCTCAATAGAGGATATTGCAATAGAGACCGGTATTTCTTTGCCATTTTTATGCAGACCAAAAATAACAGGACGCCCGTCCATCAGGCGTTTGCCTTTAGTTTTACTGAACTTCTTTAAGTGTTGATCATGAACCTGGTGGAGCTCGTGGCTGATTAAAATATTCAGTGGTTTATTGAGTAACTCACCGCTATCGTATCCAAAAAGGTATTCAGCAACGAGATTGCAAGATATTATATTTCGTTCCTCATCAATGAGGATGATGGCATCTGGAAAGATTTCCATCATGGAAGCTATGTTTACATCCGATGTATCCATACCATATTTAACCAGTTTTTTAGGTCGTTACTTTAGAACATCGGCCAGAGCTTAATATCATTAACCATTATCTTTAAATGGTTACGAGCATATTTAGGATTATCCTAATCCTAATCCTTCTCTGATTCAACAGATACTTTAAGTCGCGACAATGTCGCGAAAGGAGTGTCCAAATAAAACCCTATGAAATGCATGTCAATGGATTCGCATTTGAAGCGGTGAAGTGGGTGCGAGCATCAGAGTGAAGCTCCTCCAATAAAATTGTCCATTTTATTTGGAGGAGTTTGAGATCTATTTTTTAGATCGATTGACTCAGGCGGCTCGTCCCCTGCCTTTTTAAGAATGGTTGAGTCTGGTTATTCAAGCGACAGCACAAAATCGACCAATGTCTCGATATCGGCATGGGCCACCCGAGGGGAGTTGGGCGGCATGGGGGTGCCGCCCGTGACCTCTGTCCAGTTCCCACTACCGCCTTTTTTGACCTTTGCGATTAACTGCGTTCGCGCTCCCGCTTGCCCTTTATAGCGTTTGGCAACATCACGCCAGGCAGGGCCGACGATCTTTTTTTCAACGCTGTGGCAATTCAAACAGCCGCTCTTTTTGGCGAGCGCCAAACCCGAATTTTGCTCAACCGAGGGCAATGCAGAGGGGATGGGTTGCATTTTTTCGACGATCGCTACCGATTTTTGTTCGATCTGTATTTTCGCCGATTCCACGAGTTTCTCAGTGTCCGGCATCTTGCTATGGTCGGCATCAACGTTTGTCATATGTGTGCTTTCTTCACTGCTACAAGCGAGCAACAATATCGCAACACAGGCGATCATAATTCCAGTTCTATTCATATAATACTCATCATCAAAGTGGGTGGTCAAAAGAGGGGCGCTATTTTAGCCGTATTTAATAGTCAGTCATAGGGGTTCTGTACATTAGCCAGGCGCGGCAAGTTAAGCTAACTATATGGACGAGGCTTTAAGTAAATGCCATTCGCTAGCGCCCCTTTTTGAGAATGTTTGCTATAGTGCTATTTTCAGCGCTGATCGATACTCCACTCTAAAATGCAACCACAAGCCGATCCCTTTATTGTGCCACGCTGCGATGAAGCAATAGAAGTGCTCTATCAGGATCAGCATTTTTTATTAATTAACAAGCCCACGGCGTTGTTGACGCTGTCGGGAAAACACCCACTCAATAAAGATTCAGTGCACTTTCGCCTGGTCAAAGATTACCCAACCGCCACGATGCTGCATCGCCTTGATTTTGGTACCTCGGGTCTTTTAGTGGTGGCGCTTAATAAAGCGGTTAACGCGCATATTACTAAACAGTTTCAGGCACGCACGGTGGTTAAAACCTACACCGCACTGTTGCATCGGCATCTAACAGATGATGTGGGTTGCATTGAATACCCCATCGCAAAAGACAAAGCCAACTTTCCACTGCAAAAGATCTGTTATGAAACGGGTAAATCAGCAACGTCGCATTATCAAGTCATGGAGCGATTGCAGCACCCCTTTGCCACAAGAGTGATATTTAAGCCGGTCTCGGGGCGTACCCATCAACTACGGATTCATAGTCGCGAAATAGGGCATCCAATTTTAGGCTGTGACTTATACGCCACGGATGAAGCCTTTTTGATGGCGAAACGCTTAATGCTGCATGCCACTACAATAGAATTTGACCACCCGCTAAGCGGTGAAAGAATTAAGGGTGTCAGCCCTTGTCCATTTTAGTATGAGATAAAGAAGAGTGCGCTGAACATCACATAGCACCATTGTCGGTGCATCAGTCGGCCGCAAGCGTTGATGCAATGACACCCTTGATTCGATGGCGTAACCACTGGTGCGCCGGGTCAATGTGGTCCCGTTTGTGCCACGCCATATACATGGTGAGCGGCGCGGTCTTGAACGGCAACGGCGCGGAGCTAAAATCCTTCAGATTCATTTTGCTCATCAACCCAAGCGCTGTAGTGATCATTTCGCTGTCGGCAAGAAACGGTGCTACCGCGGAGAAGTTGGGCACGGAAACACGTGGTTTTTTCAGTGTCAATGAGTCTATCGCGGTCAATGCATCAAGCGCGGATTCATTGTCGTTGAAGCGCACTTCGATGTAATCGGTCGCGGAAAACTCCTCCTGTGACTGTGGCGCTTCGCGTACACTGGCATCATAAAAACAGAGCATGTCATCATCGAACAGTCGCGTCTGATAGATGTTCGGCCCTTCAGGAGGGTAGGGCGTCACCACTAGCTGGCAGCGTTCCTGACGCAACAGGTCTGCGCTCGGAACTCCGGAGGGTAAAAATCGGAAACTGGCATCAACGCCTTCGAGACTTAGTTCGCGTAACAGGCGTGGAAAGATCAGGTCACGTTGAAAATCATTTGCGGCCACGGTAAATGCCATCGTGCCAATCAATGGGTCAAACACACGTTCGTCGGTCAGGCCTTTCAATTCATCCAGAATAGCCTCGACCGGTGCGCGCAGCGCGATCGCCCGTTCTGTCGGCGCGATGCCGCGGCCTGAACGGACAAACAGCGGGTCGCCCAGTGCGATGCGCAGCTTGTCCAGTATATGGCTCACCGCAGATTGCGTGACGCCGAGGCGGTTGGCAGCCCTGGAGACCGACAACTCTTCCAGCACGACCAGAAAGGTGCGCAAGCTACGGCCATCTAACGCGAGGAAATCGATTTCTTTCATATGTAATATGACTATATCACTGTTGTTTCGATTTATATAATTACCGACACTTGCGCTCAGGTATTACTTGCGCACAGGTGCGCACCGACTGAATAGGGATAACAGGGATGATGACCGAGGCACATGTGGACACCGGATTCGGCGCTGTCTA